>JBJEJM010000224.1:0-2654 GCA_051878075.1 Clostridium sp.
TGTTAATATAAACTATTAAGTTTTTAGTTCTAAGAGTTTCTTTTTAAGAACTAGAGACGTTTATCTATTTGTGCAGGTGATAAGATATTTAGTTTCAATATTGATTTAAAACAGAGTAAATATTAAAAAAGAATCTGCAATATAATTATATTTCAGACTCTTTTTTATTTGAAGAATATTTAATTTTCAGATTCAAAACTCTTACAACTAGTTTCAGTATAAATTTCAGAATTACTTCCAGAAACATTTATAGACTGAAGATCACAAAGTTTGTTACTATTATGCCTGCAGCTTTCAACAGTACATACAAGGCAGTCACATGCACCACTGTTATTAGTATTTGAAGTTAAATCACCGTAGGATGATTTATTTAAAAATGAACCACAGCATGTTCCACAATCTGTACATGCATTTTTTCCGCCAATATCAACTACATTGGAGTAGCACACGCCGCTATTATTATGTGAACAGTTATTTACATCGCAATTAATTCTTTGCACAAAAAACACTCCCTTTAAACAATTAAATTATTTATTAAAATATCTGTCTAATAATCCCTTAAATGCTCTTCCATGTCTAGCTTCATCTTTACACATTTCATGAACTGTATCATGAATAGCATCTAAATTATTCTTTTTAGCTAAAGTTGCAAGATCCTTCTTTCCCTGGCATGCTCCAAATTCAGCTTCAACTCTTGCACTTAAGTTAGATTTAGTACATGGAACTACAACTTCACCTAATATTTCAGCAAATTTAGCAGCATGTTCTGCTTCTTCCCATGCAATTCTTTTATAAGCTTCAGCAACTTCAGGATATCCTTCACGATCAGCTTGACGGGACATGGCGATATACATTCCTACTTCAGTACATTCACCCATAAAATTAGCTCTTAAGCCTTCTAAGATTTCATCATCAAGTCCCTTAGCTATACCAATTGCATGTTCATCAGCAAATTGTAATTCATCAGTCATTTCTTTGAATTTATCAGAACCTGCTTTACATATAGGGCATATTTCAGGAGGGGTATCACCCTCATGAATATATCCACACACAATACAAATAAATCTTTTCATTAACAATTCCTCCGTTCAGCAAATTTTCAGGTAAAGCAACCTTAATACTAGTATTGCCGAAATCCAAAAAAATATTTTAGCTTTAGAATAAATATTTCAATATTACTAATTAAAGTAAAGTGTGAATATATTAAAATATCAGGAATAATTTTGGATTATATTAATTGAAAAGAGGCTTGATAGTATGGCAAAAGATAATAATTTTATAATTAATCTTATAATACATAAAAGAAAAATAATTGAAAAAGTATTTATGATTATTTTATTTATAAGTTTAATACTATTTCCATTTGTAAAAGTAAATTATGATCTTACAGAATATCTGCCTGAAACAGCTAAATCAAAAATAGGTATTAATATTCTTGAAGATGAATTTGGATATCCGGGAACTGCAAGGATAATGATAAAGGATGTATCTATTTATGAAGCAAAATTATTGAAGGATAAAATAGAAAATGTAAAAGGAGTAGACATGGTACTATGGGCAGACAGCATTATAGATATATATCAGGGAAATAACTTTATAGATTATGAAAATATAAAGGATTATTATGATGATAACTGTGCTGTCATGGATGTAACCTTTGACGAAGGAGACAGCAGTGAGATGACTTCAAAGGCTATAGATGAAGTGAAGAAGATAACTGGAGATAATGGATATTTTTGTGGACCAGCAGTTGAAAGCAAATCTTTAAATGAAACTTTGAGTAAAGAAATTGCCATTGCTTTTGTAATGGCTGTTATCATGATAGCAATAATATTATGCCTTACAACAACATCATGGTTTGAACCATTACTATTTCTCATGGTTATGGGAATTTCAATAATAATAAATATGGGAACAAATATTATTTTTGGAACAATATCATTTCTTACTTTTAGTATGGCAGCAATACTTCAGCTTGCAGTTGCAATGGATTATTCCATTTTTCTCTTACATTCATTTACAAGGGAAAAAGCAAAGGGGTTAAGCAGTAATGAAGCGATTGGAAATGCTATAAGATTATCAGCATTATCTGTATTATCAAGCGGGGCAACTACTATAGTAGGATTTTTAGCACTAGCCCTTATGAACTTCTCTATTGGAAAGGATATGGGACTTGTACTTGCAAAGGGAATAATAATAAGTATAATAACTGTTCTTGTTTTAATGCCATCTTTAATTTTGAGGTTTACAGATAAAATAGAAAAGACAGCTCATAAATTATTTATACCTCCATTTACAAAATTTGCAGAAATAATATATAGTCTAAGAAAAGTAATAATAATTGCAGTAGTAATAACTGCAGTTCCTTCATATGTAGCTCAGAATATGAATAACTTCATGTATGGAAACGAATCACTTGGAGCAAGCAGAGGAACAAAGGTATATTCAGATAGGGAAGAGATAAATAAGCATTTCGGAAGAAGCAATCTTATAATTGTATTAATACCCAATCTTTCAAATGTAAGAGAAAAGGAGCTTACAGAAAAACTTGAGGATTTATATTATGTAAAATCAGCAACATCACTTGCAAGCAAACTTCCTGAAGGAATTCCTGAAAGAATAATTCCAAAGAAAACAACAAGCCAGCTTCATAC
>JBJEJM010000225.1:0-2641 GCA_051878075.1 Clostridium sp.
TCATAAAAATCAGTAATTAATTCATGACATACATTTCTATTTATATCGATATATTTTACTGTATCAGCTTCTGCTGAAACTCCATTCATATCCTTCATACTCTTATCTGTTACGTTAGTTTCATGTGCAGTTTTATTAAGTTTCAAGCTGTTACTTCCACATTCAAGATTGAATAAATCAAAAGAAAGCCAATTATATGCATACTGCATATTATGTGTTACATCATGTTTTTTTACTTCTCTTATTTTTCTTCTATTTTGTTTTTTCCTTGAATTACAGTTAGAATTCATTGAAACTGATGAATCTATTGTATTATTATATTTTTCTTTTAATGTAACAGTTCTCCCCTTAATATTATATCCAAGAGCAGAAAATTTTCTCTTCTTATTTATCCAGCCTGTAGATTCTTTTAATTTATCTAAATCAAGTACAAATGTCATACTTGAATATTCCTTTTTATTACAAAGGACATCCACTATTTCTAATTCTACCTTAGTGAATCTTTGTACTTCGTCAATTACCATATGTGTATATTTTTTTGTATGTTTCTTTTTACATTCTTTCCATGCATATATTGCTGCATCTTCAAAATCCACAAGATTTTTTTCCTTTAAGAGTCTATTATATTCTTTCATTACTTGAAAAACACATTCTCTTCCACTGGAATTTCTTCTTAGATTTATTGATTTTCTGTTACTGCCATATGTAACATTAAGTCTGCTGCTTCTATCTGCATCATAATAATTCTGCTTATCTATAAAGCCGCATCCTTTAATCCATTTTATTTCATCTGCAAAAAAATCTATAAAATCTGAATTTAAAAATCTAACATTCTTGAATTTTGAATTTTTTTTATTTTTTACCATACACACTGCTTCTCTCACAATATCTCGGCATTTTTGTGAATCTGCAATAGTGTATTTTCTTTTATTAGAAACATTATATTTATTGAAATACTGAAGAATCAGTGAATTTATATCATCTATTTTAAGCTTATTTTGATTTTCTTCATCAAAAAAGCTTTTTTGAACTGTTGCCTTTTTTTCAATATTTTCATATATCTTTATAATATTATCTAATTGTTTATTATCTTTGGCAACTATAAGGATTTCATCATCATTCTTAACACAATACAGCTGCTGAAGCTTAAAAGCCCTGTTAATTGCAGTATCAGTCTTTCCACACCCTGATTTGCCTTGTATAACTTTTATTCCATTTGGTCTGCTGTTTATTATCTTTTTTTGTGCTGAACTGAAATCCATTTTAAATCCCCTTTTCTCCCTGTAATCCTTTCTAATTCTTATACCTATTCTACTATAATACTCAATATCTTGCAAAGATTTTTGTACATTATTTATCTTCTATATGATTCTGTATATTTGTACAGTGTAAATATATTGCCATTAATGTATTATAATTGTAAAATATATTTAATATGTAATTTAAATCTATACAAATTCAATTTTATTTTTAAATTTTACAACTTAGGAGGAATCAAAATGGATTTTAAATTTTCAAACAACCTAAACTACTTTCAGACAGGCATATTTAATATCTTAGACGAAAAGAAACAAGAATTAATAAAGCATGGTAAAAAAGTATACAATCTTTCAGTAGGTACTCCAAATTTTGAACCTGATGAACATGTAAAGCAGGCTCTTATAGATTCAGCAAAAAATTCAGAAAACTGGAAATACTCTCTAGGAGACTCACCTGAATTAATTAATGCAATAAAATCCTATTATAAAAAAAGATTTGATGTTTCATTAGAATCTGATGAAATAATGTCTGTATATGGATCACAGGAAGGACTTACACATATTGGTTTTTCCCTTTGCAATAAAGATGATATTGTTCTTGTTCCAAATCCAGGATATCCCATATTCGAAATAGGCCCATATCTTTCAGGTGCAGAAATAGTTTATTATAATCTTCTTCCTGAAAATAATTATCTTCCTGACTTAAATTCAATTGATAAAGATATATTAAAAAAGACAAAATTCATGATTGTATCATACCCTATGAATCCAGTATGTGCTACTGCACCTTCAGAATTTTATGATGAACTTATAGCATTTGCAAAAAAGAATAACATAATTATAGTACATGATAATGCTTATTCAGATATCGTTTATGATGGCTGCATTGGCGGATCATTCCTATCACATAATGATGCCAAAGAAGTTGGTGTAGAATTTTACTCATTATCAAAATCATTTAATGTGACTGGTGCAAGAATATCCTTTGTTTTAGGAAATAAGGAAATTGTCAGACATTTCAAGATGCTTCGTTCCCAAATAGATTATGGTATATTTACTCCAATTCAACAGGCTGCAATTGCTGCATTAACTGGTCCTCAGGATAGTGTAAAAAAACATTGTGAAGAATATGAAAGAAGAAGAAATGCTCTATGCAGAGGTCTCACTAAAATAGGCTGGAATGTTCCAGACAGCAAAGGAAGTATGTTTGCATGGGCTCCTATTCCTAAGAAATTTAAAAATTCAAGTGATTTCTGCATGGAATTAATGGAAAAAACAGGAGTTATATGTACTCCTGGAAGTGCTTTTGGCTCACAAGGAGAAGGATTTGTAAGATTTGCTCTTGTACTTACTGTTGATGAAATTGAAGAAGCTGTAAATAA
>JBJEJM010000226.1:0-5665 GCA_051878075.1 Clostridium sp.
ACTGGATTGCCAAAGTCTGTTTATATCTTATGCACTGCAACGTTAATAAACAGATTAGGTGATTTTGTTGTCCCGTTTCTTACTTTATTTCTTACAGTTAAATTGGATATGTCTACAGTTTTAAGTGGAATTATTGTAACATGTGCATCTTTGATTAGTGTACCAGCTTCTATTATAGGAGGAAAAATAGCAGATTCAATTGGAAGAAAAAAAGTTTATTTATTAGGACAGGCACTTTCGGCTGTGTTTCTTATTTTGTGTGGTTTATGTAAAAATGAATATCTAATAATAACAATGATTTTTCTTAGTACTTTTTTTAATGGAACAGTAAGACCTGCATTTAGTGCAATGCTTATAGATTATCTTCCAAGAGAAAGAAGACAAGAAGGTATGTCACTTAATTATTTGTGTATAAATATAGGAGTTTCAATAGGACCTGTCATTGCTGGTTTTCTATTTAATAAATTTTTGCCACTTTTTTTTATAGGTGATGGTATTACTACACTAATTTCAGTAACTTTAGTGTGGAGAAATATAAAAGAAAAATATGGTGAAGAAGTAAATGAAAATTTTGCACATACTAATGTTAATGAAGCAAAAGAAGAAGGAAACTTAATACAGGTACTTTTAAAACGACCACAATTGCTAATGTTTTTGGCATTACTTTTTATATATCAATTTATATACTCTCAGCATAGATTTACATTGCCGATTACTGTAAATAGTGCTTTAGAGGATAATGGAGCAAAAGTTTTTGGATATATGATGAGTATAAATGCAGTTACTGTAGTATTTCTCACTGTATTTATAACTGCAGCATTAAAAAAATATCATAATCTCGTCTGCATGGTGTTAAGTGGAATAGCTTTTGCAATAGGTTTCGGAATGCTTTCGTTTGTACATACTATAGCTGGATTCTTTATTTCAACATTTATATGGACTCTTGGTGAAATATTAAACTCAATAAGCATAGGTGTTTTTGTAGCAGATAACAGTCCAGTAAATTATAGAGCAAGAATAAGTGCATTTCAGAATATTATTAATTGGGTTGCTTCGTCTTTAAGTACTGGACTTGGAGGAGTTTTGGTAGACATATGCGGATTACATTATATATGGTCAGGAATATTTGTAGTTTCACTCATTGCTTCAGGTTTAATGTATTTATTAAAAGTATACTGCGTTAATGCTGAAAGTCACCGATCGAAAAATGCCATTGAAAATACTGTCAATTAAATGAAAATGGAAAGGGATGTAAGGTATGAAAATAGAAATTAAACCTGCTTATAATGATACTTTAGAGATAAAAAAATTGTTTCAGGAATATACGGACATGCTTGTAAGAAATGACTCAAATTTTGCTAAATATTTAGAAATACAAAATTATGATTCGGAGCTGGAACATTTGGAAGCTAAATATGGATTACCATATGGAAGATTGTATATAGTTAAGGCTGAAAACAAAATTGCTGGATGTATTGGGCTAAGAAAAATAGATGATGAAAACTGCGAAATGAAAAGACTATATGTTAAGCCTGAATTTCGTGGGCATAAGATTGCAAATAAACTAATAACATTAATCATTGATGATGCTAAAAAAATTGGATATAAGCATATGCTTTTAGATACATTACCTTTCTTAAAAGAAGCTATATATTTATATAAAAAATTCGGATTTTATGAAATTGAAAAATATAATAGCAGTCCAATGGATACATCTATTTATATGAAATTGGATTTATGATTATAATTCTAAGAGCAAAAAAAGTATGTATGTTGATGAAGATGAAGTTACATATGAATTTATCATATAGTATAAGTTGGTAATATATGTGGATTTTAAATTGTCATTTAATATAAAAGATACGGATCTCTGTTGTAATACAGAAAAACAAAAACTAGGTTAAATAAGGCCAATTATTTTTATAAGGGGCCTTATTTTTTATAAAAAATAAATAGTTTAGGTTTTTTTTATATAGATTATAGATATTAACAACATTGTAAATGGTATCTTCTAACTTAAATAATATTTTTATAAACTATGTAACATAATCGTTAGATAAATTGAATAAGTATTGTTATGTAGGGGGGATGGTAGTGGAAGAAATGACTATTGAAAATCTGGTATACGCAGCTAAGCATAATTTAAAAATAATAATATTATGTATAGCTGTGATTACATCTTTATTTGCTGGAATATGTTTTTACATTATTCCTCCAGAATATCAGATTAGTACAAAACTATTTGTTGATAGGAATAAAGAAAAAAATACTTATGATTACAATGAAATGCAGGTTAATGAAAAACTTTTGAAAACATATATAGAGATAATTGAATCAAGAGATTTCATTAATAATGCTATAGAAAGCAACAACATTAATCTATCAGTCGAAGAAGTTTCCAAGAACCTGATGATAAATACACAGAATGGCACACAGGTGATGACAATAGCTTACACTTACAATTACAAAGATGCTGAACAGGCAAAAAAGGTACTAAGTTCAATACAGAATAAATTTTGTGATTATATACAAGAGTTGGTGCCAAATAGCAGAATTGAAATAATTGAAAATTTAAATGAATCAAAATATCCAATTGCTCCAAATAAGAAAGTATGGATATTAGCAGGATTTTTATTAGGAATATTTATTGGATGTCTTGCAGCTTTAATAAAGGAATGTAAAATGGATAGGTTTAAGTCAAGGAAAATGATAGAAGAAAATCTTAAGCTGCCAGTTTTGGGGGTAATTGTACATGCAAATAAAATGGGGGAATGAGAATTGCTTTTTAAAAATAAAAAAGAGAGATTAAAAAGAAAATATCCACAAAGCAAAAACGTAGAAGAGTATAGATCAATTGGATTAAATCTGAATAAGATTATAAAAAAGAATATAATAAAAAGCCTGACTATAACAAGTTCAGTTGAAGGAGAAGGTAAAACTACTGCTGCAGTTGAACTAGCTAAATTTTATGGAGAAAAAGAAAATAAAAAAATTATAATTATTGACTGCAATTCAAGAAATCCATCAATTATTAAGCAGTTTAATGTTGATAATAAATATGGATTATGGGATTTTCTTATGGGAAATGCATCTATTGATAATTGCATTCAAAAAGTTAATGAATATATTGATGCTGCTGAATTAGGATTATCAAAATCTGATGAAGTTATAACATCATTAAAATTAAGGGAGATATTAGATGAATTATCACTTTATTATGAGCTTATTATTATTGATTCTCCTTCAGTGTTAGAATCAGCTGATGCTGAAGTTATATCAGGAGAATGTGATGGAACTTTACTGATAATCAATATTAATAAATCAAAACGAATGCAGGTATGGAATGCAAAAGAAAAACTTGAAAAGTGCGGGGCAAATACTATAGGAGTCATTGTTAATGATTATATAAGAGGGCGTTTTGTAGATGAAAAAATGTTTATATAGAAATTATTTATAGGAGAAGAGTTTATGAGAATTGCAATGATAGGTCATAGAAGGATTCCATCACGAGAAGGCGGGGTGGAAATTGTTGTGAATGAACTTTCAAAAAGATTGGTCAATCTTGGTGTTGAAGTAGATGCTTATAATAGAAAAAGTCATCATAATTGTGGTAAAAATTTTGATAAGTATGTAAAGAATAATTGTTATAAAACTTATGAAGGTGTGAATATTATATGGATTTCTACAGTTCAGGGAAAACATTTAGAAGCTTTTCTTTATTCCTTTCTAGCAACATGTAAGGCTATATTTAGGAAATATGATTATATTCACTATCATGCAGAGGGACCAAGTGTTATGCTGCTAATTCCACATATTTTAGGAATTAAGACTGTTGCTACGATTCATGGTCTTGATTGTAAAAGAAAAAAGTGGAGTAAAATGGCTTCAATGTATTTGAAACTAGGAGAATGTATAGCAGCTAAATATGCTGATGAAGTAATTGTGCTTTCAAAAAATATTCAGAAGTATTTTCAAGAAACTTATAATAGAACAACACATTTTATAGCGAATGGAGTGACTAAGCCAGAAATTAAGGGAGATTCAATTATAAGAAAAAAATACAATCTTAAAAAAGATGGATATATTGCATTTATTGCAAGACTGGTTCCAGAAAAAGGATTGCACTATTTAATTGAGGCCTATAAGAAGCTGGATACAGATAAAAAACTTGTTATTTCAGGGGGAAGCAGTAATTCTAATGATTATAAGAATCAGGTAGTAGAAATGGCCGGGGATGATGAAAGAATATTATTTACAGATTTTATACAAGGTGAAGAACTAGAGGAGATATACAGTAATGCTTATATATATGTTCTTCCTAGTGATGTTGAAGGAATGGCAATAAGTCTTCTTGAAGCAATGAGTTATGGAAACTGCTGTTTAGTTTCTGATATTCCTGAAAATATGGAAGTTGTTGAAGATAAAGCTGTTTCATTTAAAAAGGGGAATGTAGATGATCTGCGGGAAAAATTAGAGTTTTTACTCAATAATGAAGAATATGTAAAAAGGTATAAATCATTATCGCGTGAATATATATGCAGAAAATATAATTGGGATGCAACTACAGCAAAAACATTAGAAGTTTATAAAAAAAATTATAAAGTCAACATGGAGATAAAATGTACTGGACAAAAAATGTAATAAATAAAATAAGAAATTATAAATATGTATCTTTTGATATATTTGATACTTTGATATTACGAAATGTTTTAAATCCCAATGATATTTTTAAGATTATTCAAAATAAAATTAATAAAAATGATTTCTATACTAAGAGAATTAATGCAGAAAAAGAAGCAGTAAGAAAGTCTCTTAGAGAAGAAATTACATTAGAAGAAATATACTCTAATATTACAGAATTAAAATCAGATAATGAAAAAGAGTATGTAATGGACTTGGAAAAGCAAACTGAAATAAAATACTCCGTATTTAATCCTATATTTAAAGAAATAATTGATTACTGCAGGAAGAATCATAAGAAAATAATAATAGCAAGTGATATGTACCTGGATGAATCAACAATAAAAAGTATTTTAAAAAAGAATGGAGTAGAATATGATTATTTGTATTTATCTTCAAAGATTAAGTTAAGAAAAAGCAGAGGAAAAATGTATACCTATATATTAAAAGATTTAGGTATATCAAAAAATGAATTAGTTCATATAGGTGATAATAAGTTAAGTGATTATATTATACCTAAGCTCATGGGGATAAAATCTATTTTGTATACCAGAAGTAAAGATAAGTGTATTTGTGTAAATGATATTGCAGATAATATATGTTTCAGTTTCATAAGAAATATTATAATGCCTGAAAATAATAAGTATTATAATTTTGGATTTAAGTATCTTGGTATGTTGATTTATGGAATGTGCCAGTGGATACATGAAGAAGCAGAACGTAGGAATATAAATAGTATTTATTTTATTGCCAGAGATGGCTTCATATTAAAAAAAGCTTATGATTTAATATATAAAAATGAGCAGACAAAATATCTGTATTTATCGAGACGCAGTCTGACTGTACCGATGCTTAGAGATGTACAATCCATGAAAGATATATTGGATAAAATACCATATATAAAAAGGACAGAGACAATGGACAGCTTTATGCATAAATTGGGGATTGAAGATAAAAGTCTTATAAGCAGACTTAAAAATAAATA
>JBJEJM010000226.1:5765-11888 GCA_051878075.1 Clostridium sp.
AAAAGCTTATTTTTGGATTTAATGGCCTTATTGAATCTATTTTTACAGCAGATCATGGATCAGTCAAGAAATATAAAGGAATGAAAGAAAACTATGTACCTATATTAGAACAGTGGGAAAATGAAAATTGGAGTATTGTAAGCGAAATACATGAAGGTGCATTAAATTTTGTTAAAGGAATTAAGAGTTATCTTGATTATAGTAATTCACTTATATCTAAGGAAGCAGCTTTTGCAGGTTTAAATAACCTACTGATAAATCCTTCTTTAAATGAAGTTAAGTCATTCCAAGATATTATTTTTTATGATAGCTATTATAAAAAACTTGTGAATTTCAGAGGCAGATTATTTTATATGAAAAATTTTAAAAGTATGCTGGATGACTTTGAAGTTTCAAATTGGAAAATAGGATTTTTAAAAAAGTTAATTACTATAGACATTCCAATAGATAAAGTCTATTTATTTCTTATGAAACTTAAAGAAATTCATTAAAGAAAATAAGTAAGATTATAAAGATATATAAGCATATTATTTTGTGAAAGAAGAGGTATATATATGGGAAAAAGAAATTTATGGGGAACTGTAATAATAACATATAGGTGTAATGCACACTGCAATATGTGCGATTGTTTTAAAGATCCAACCAAAAAAGAAGAAGAGATATCACTTGAAGATATAAAAAAGCTTCCAGAAATGAAATTTACAAATATAACAGGTGGAGAGCCATTTATAAGACAGGATATAGGCGATATAGTAGAAGAATTGTATAAGAAATCAAATAGAATAGTAATATCTACTAATGGATATTTTACAGATAGAATCATAGATTTATGCAGGAAGTATCCTAAGATAGGTATAAGAATAAGTATAGAAGGACTTAAAGATACTAATGACAAAATAAGGGGAATACCTAATGGATTTGAAAGAGGTTATTCAACATTGGAAAAACTCGTTGAAATGGGACATCCTGATGTAGGTTTTGGAATGACAGTACAGGATATGAATTGTGAAGATCTTGTTCCATTATATAAGATATCAGATGACTTAGGTATGGAGTTTGCTACAGCAACACTTCATAATTCATTCTATTTTAGAAAGACTACAAATAAAATAAATGATAAATATCACGTAGCTAAAAACTTTGAGAAATTGATTAATGAACTTTTAAAAAGTAATTCTCCTAAAAAGTGGTTTAGAGCGTATTTTAATCATGGATTAATTAATTATATTTATGGAAACAAGAGACTTCTTCCATGCGATATGTCTAAAAATGCATTTTTTATAGATCCTTTTTGTGATGTAATTCCATGTAATGGAATGAAAGAGAAAGCAGTGATGGGAAATCTTCATGAACAGAGCTTTGATGAAATTTGGAATTCAATGCAGGCTAAAAAAGTAAGAGAGTGTACGAAAAAATGTGATAGAAACTGCTGGATGATTGGCAGTGCATCACCAGCAATGCATAAGTATATATGGATACCAGGATGGTGGGTAATAAAGCATAAGTTCTTAAAAGGCGGCAAATATGATTTGAAGGAAAATGAATTCATATTATGATTAGGAATATAACCAATATAAGTATAATTGATAAGATAATATGCAGGTTCATACAAATTTTTTTACTTATAAAGTATGAATTCATATGTATATTTACAAAGCCGCCAATTATAGAAAATAGTGAAAATACAATAGATGCAATTATAAATAATAAAGCTTCAATAAGCCGGTTTGGTGATGGAGAATTTGAACTAATTAAGAATCATGATATAAAGTTTCAAAAAAGCAGCAAACTGATTGCAGACCGGTTGATAGAAGTACTAACAAGTGATAATAGCAATTTACTTATTGGAATACCTAAAGTATTTAGAAATGATGATTTAAGGATAAAAACCAGGAGTGAGCGTATATTCTGGATGGAATCAGTAAGCATGTATAAAGCAATGATATATAAATATATTAATTTAAATAAAGTGTATTATGATTCTATTTTTACTAGACCATATATGGGATATAAAGATAAAAAAGGATGCAGACAATATTTTGATAAAATTAAAAAGATATGGAATGGTAAAGATGTCATAATAGTTGAAGGTGTTTATTCAAGGCTTGGAGTAGGTAATGATCTTTTTGAAAAATGCAGTTCAATAAAAAGAATATTAGCTCCATATGAAAATGCATTTGAAAAATATGAGGAAATATTAAAAGAAGTTTATAAAGAAAGCAGAGACAGTATAGTACTCATTGCACTAGGACCTACTGCAACTATAATGGCATATGATTTAGCACAAAAAGGATATCAGGCTATTGATATTGGACATATTGATATTGAATATGAATGGTTTTTAAAAAATGCTGAAAATAAAGTAAAAATAGAAAATAAGTATACCAATGAAGCAGCAGATGGAGACTGTATTGATGATTTATATAATATTTATGATAAAAAATATGAAAGCCAGATTATACAGATAATAAATTAAGTAAAAGGTTGATAATATGGAAGAAAAGAGTCTGAATGTTTTAGATAAGATAGTCTTGTTATATTTTGTTGTTCAAGTTTTTTTTATACGATGGTTTAATGGAAAAAGTTATATATCATATGTAGGAATTTTATTATTTTTTATTATGATATTAAGAAAAAAACAGTTCTTTAAATTAAAGATAACAGATTTAGCACTGTGCTATATGTTTATTTCTATAGTATGTATAAATATTGCAGGCAATGGAATCCAGCCATTGCTTGTTAGAAATTTATATACTCAGGGAATAGCAGATTTCTTTGTAATAGCATATATATTGATTTTAGGATATGAAAATAGAGAAGGTTTAGGGAATTTTATAAGAAAGGATTTATTTTATATTTTTAATATATATTTTTTAATTAATATACCGATTCTTTTGAAGCAGATAGGAAATACTTTTTTTCTTATGAGAAATGTTGAAGAAAACCCATTTTATCAAGATCATATTACTGGTTTAATTGGTGCAAATGGAACACATGAATTAACATTTTACTGGATAATGCTCGTATTAATAAATATGTATAGATATTCAGTTAAAAAAGAAAAAGCATTGCTAGTGGTAAATATACTATATAGCATATTTATGATTATAATTTCTAGTCAAAATGATAACACTGCATTTTTTATAATATTTCCATTAATAATTAGTCAGTACTTTTTGAAAGATATTTTTAATAAAGAGAAGTTATTGCATAATATGTTTAAATTGGTGGTATTTATCATGGCATTCATAACAATAGGTGGAATTTTATATTATGAAAATAAAAATGTAAATGAATTTATTAATTCAAGAGTTTTAGAAAAGCTTAATCAATATGGAATAATACATGATGAGTCTAAAAAGGAGGCAGAAGACTGGACTGATGATGAAGAAAGAATATTCTTATACAAATATGCACTCAAATATGGAAATGGTTATGGAATAGGAAAAGGGATTGGAAGTATAGAAGCATATGGAGATCCATCAATGCCTGATCATTTTGGAATGAGTGAAATTTCTTCAAGGACATATGAAGGTGGAATAATTTATTTATGTGGATATATAGTCATGTTTTCTTATTTTTTGTACAGGGTATTTAGAATAAATAAGAATACTCCTAAAGTATTAAGTTTATTAATCATTATTTTAGATATTGTTCTATTTTCAATATATACGCTTATATTTAGATTACCTTTTTATTCATTTGCTTTAGTATTTATAACATTAATATTCAGCAGTCATTATAATAGCTGCAATTTATCAAAAAATAAAAGGATGGTATTACAGATCAATGAAAAAGAATAATCAGATAGGTCCAGGAGCAGTACTTTCATATATATCATTAGGAATATCAAATGTAATAGCGATAATATATACACCTATTATGTTAAGACTTTTAGGGCAGTCAGAATTTGGCCTATATAATTTATCAGATTCAATTATTGGATATTTAGGCATATTAGAATTTGGTTTCGGAAATGCAATAGTAAGATATACTTCTAGATATAAAGCTAAAGAAGATAAAGAAGGAGAGGGAAGGGTAATTGGATTATTTATTATAGTCTACACCATAATAGCTTTAATTGTACTTATAGCAGGCAGCAGTCTCATAATGAATATTGACAAATTATTTTCAAAAAGTTTATCAGTACATGAGCTTGGTGAAATGACAATACTGATGAAACTTATGATCTTTAATCTTGTAGTTTCATTACCAGCTGGAGTTTTTGGAGCTGTAATATCAGCTTATGAAAAATTTATATTCCAAAAGATACTTGAGATAATAAAAGCTGTTCTTAATCCTTTAATAATCCTTCCATTGCTTCTTATTGGATTTAAGTCAGTAGCAATGACTATTGCTATGACTGTAATTAATCTACTATATTTAATTTTAAATATATATTATTGTTTTTCTATTCTAAAAATAAAAGTAATATTTAAAAAGCCTGATTTCAAAATATTACGAGAAGTATTAGGCTATTCATTTTATATATTTTTGGGGATAATTGTAGATAAAATATATTGGAATACAGATCAGTTTATTTTAGGTGCTGTAAGTGGAACAGCAGTTGTGGCAGTGTATTCTATAGGCACTATATTTACAAGACATTATATTCACTTTTCAGCAGTTATAGAAAGCATATTTCTTCCCAAAGTGACAAAAATGGTTGCTAAAGATGCATCAGATACGGAATTGTCAGATTTGTTCATAAAAGCTGCGAGAATTCAATTTATTTTTATGTCATTTATTTTAAGTGTATTTTCAGTTATAGGATATGAATTTGTAAGGGTATGGGCAGGAAATGAATATAGTGATTCATATATAATAGCTTTAATTATTATGGTTCCTCTTATAATACCTTCTATACAGAATATAGGAGTTACAATACTTCAGGCAAAAAATATGCAGAAATTCAGGAGTATACTTTATATATTAATTGCTTTGTTTAATATAATTTTAAGCATACCTTTAGCAAAATATTATGGAGGCATAGGCAGTGCATTATCTACGAGCTTAGCAATGATAATTGGCCATATACTGGTTATGAATATATATTATAAAAAAGTAATTAATATTGATATACCAAGGTTCTGGAGAGAAATACTAAAGATGAGTATACCATTAACAATAAGTATAGTAATTACTTTTCTTATTAAGAGATTATTATTTGTGAATGAAATAGAAAAGATAATTTGTACATTTTTCATTTATAGTATTATGTTTGGTATATTCATGTGGAAATATGGAATTAATGAAGAGGAGAAGAAGATATTTCTTGATATTATAAAAAGATTTGGTATAAGAAAAAAATCAGATTTGATATTTGTTAATGATAAAAAATAATCTGACTGCAATTTAAAGTTTTGCTATGATTTTATATGATCATATTCAAAACAAATATTATAAATAAATCAGATTGTAAAAAAGAAAATTGTATCTGTATAGTTTATATATAAAGGAATGAAAAAAATGAAAGAAATGAAGCCGAAAGTAAGTATTATAGTACCAGTATATAATGGTGAAAGATATTTGCATAGATGTATTAAGTCACTTATAAATCAATCTTTAAAAGAAATAGAGATTATATTAGTTGATGATGAATCTCCAGATAATTGTCCAAATATATGTGAAGAATATGCAGAAAAGGATGAAAGAATTATAGTTATACACAAAAAAAATGAAGGAGCTGGTTATGCCAGGAATTCTGGCTTGGATATTGCTAGAGGAGAATATGTAGGATTTGTAGACTTTGATGATTATGTATCCAGTGATATGTTTGAAAAGTTATATATAAGTGCAATGGAAAATAATGCGGATATAGTATTCTGTGATTATTATGAGGATGATGGAAAGAAAATAAAACCTGTAATGGATATAGGTGAAAAGGTGATAAAAGGGGAAAAAGCAGTTAATAATTATTTATTAGAAATGGTGGGTGAAGTTCCTTCATATTATAAAGATTTTAAACATTTGATGACAGTATGGCATGGAATTTACTCTAAAAAAATAATTGATGAAAATAATATCAGATTTTGTTCTGAACGTAAATATATTTCAGAAGATATTATGTTTCATATTGATATAATTCCTAAAGCAGAGGTTATATGTAAAATAGATGATCCT
>JBJEJM010000227.1:0-3590 GCA_051878075.1 Clostridium sp.
GATTAAATGAAGTAACACGCTCAGTATTTTATGCACCAATGTATATTGCTATGAGTGAAGGTTTTTTTGATGACTACGGAATAGAAATAGACCTTCAGACAGGTCAGGGTGCAGATAAAGTAATGCAGGCTGTAATGAGCAATTCAGCTGATATTGGATTCTGTGGGCCTGAACAGACAATTTACATTAATAATAAGGGGAGAGAGGATTACCCTATAGTATTTGCACAGCTTACTCAGAAAGATGGTTCATTTTTAGTTGGAAGAAATAAAAATGAAAACTTTAAATGGTCTGATATTAAAGGACAAGACATAATTGGAGGAAGACCTGGAGGTGTTCCAACAATGGCTTTGCAATATGCAATGAAGAAAAACAATATTGATCCAGATAAAGATGTAAATATGCTTACTAACATTGATTTTTCTGCTACAGCAGGAGCATTCAAGGGGGGAACTGGAGATTATGTTGCACTTTTTGAACCAACAGCTTCAACAATAGAGAAGGATGGAAGCGGATATATTGTTGCTTCTGTAGGAGAAGAAGCAGGAGTAATTCCATATACATGTTATTTTTCTACAAAATCATATATAGATAAAAATCCACAAGTAATAAATAATTTTACAAAGGCAATATATAAGGGGCAGCAGTGGTTTTTTAGTCATTCAGATGAAGAAATTGCTGACAGTATAATAGACTTTTTTCCAGGAACAGATAGAGAGACAATAATAACAGTTATTAAAAATTATAAAGAAATAGATGCTTTAGCTCATACACCAGTTATTAAAGAAGAAGAATTAAATAGACTTGTAGATATAATTCAGGATTATGACAGCAGTTTGATTACAGAAAGACCAGATTTTAATAAGATAGTAGATAACTCATATGCAGAAAATGCTGTTAAATAGTTTATTTATTTTAAAAAAGGTGGTGAGGTGATTTGCCTTTATTAGAAATATGTAATATATCTATGAATTATCATTCTATTAAAGCTGAAACCAAAGCTTTGGATAATGTGAGTTTTAAAGTAAATGAGGGAGATTTCATATCAATTTTAGGACCATCTGGATGTGGAAAATCAACACTTTTAAATATTATAAGCGGGCTTATTAAACCATCTGGGGGAAAAGTATTATACAGAGGAAAAGATATAAAAGATAATTTGGATAAGATAGGATATATGTTTCAAAAAGATCATCTATTTGAATGGAATACTGTATGGGAAAATGTCATACTTGGCCTTAAAATTAAAAAAATATTAAATGATGAATCAAAGAAGCGTGTTGAAGAATTATTGATGACTTATAATCTTGATAAATTTAAGAATCATTATCCAAGGGAATTATCAGGAGGAATGAGGCAGAGGGTAGCATTAATAAGAACGTTAGCTTTAAATCCAGAAATATTATTTTTGGATGAACCATTTTCAGCATTAGACTATCAATCCAGACTTCTTATTTGTGATGATGTATATAAGATTATAAAAAAGGAAAAAAAGACAGCAATAATGGTTACTCATGATATTGCAGAAGCTATTTCAATTTCACAGAAGATAATAGTATTATCAAAAAGACCTGCTTCAGTGAAAAAAGAAGTAGTGATGCAGTTTAAAAATTATGAATTAACTCCATTCCAGAGAAGAAAAGAAAGTGAATTCAGTGGATATTTTAATGAATTGTGGAAGGAGTTGAATGATAATAGTGAGCAGTAAAAGTGATATAGAGTGCAATGAAAAATCTAAGGGAGAACTTATAAGCAGAGAGCATAGTAATTATTTAAAATGTGTGAAAGCAAGAAAAATCAAAATTACAGTATCAAGAATAATGATTCTTATAGTGTTTATTGCATTATGGCAGATTGCTGCTGATTTAAAATGGATTGATCCATTTTTAACTTCAAGTCCAAGCAGAGTAGTAAAATCATGTATTAGTCTATATGAAGATGGAAGTTTGTTTAAGCACATAGGAATTACATGTTATGAAACTATTTTGGGGTTTTCTTTAGGAACTATATTAGGAGTAGCAGTTGCAATAATATTATGGTGGTTTCCGACAATTTCAAAAATTCTAGATCCATATTTAGTAGTTCTAAATGCACTGCCAAAGGTTGCTCTAGCTCCTATTATAATATTCTGGATAGGCAATGGAATGCCGGCTATAATAGTTATAGCACTTCTTATTTCTATTGTAACGACAATAATAAGTGTATTGAGTGGATTTAATGAAATAGATGAAGAAAAAATAATGCTGATGAAAACATTTAAGGCTTCTAAGCTTCAGATATTAAGATATTTAATATTTCCATATTCGATACCAGTATTTATTTCAGCTCTTAAAATAAATGTAGGATTATCATGGGTTGGAGTAATAATGGGAGAATTCTTGGTAGCAAAAGAGGGACTTGGATTTTTAATAGTATACGGAGGTCAGGTTGCACAGCTTGATACAGTAATGATGAGTATAGTGATTTTATCCATAATTGCATTTATAATGTATGAAATAGTTGCAGTACTTGAAAAGAAGATGTGCAGGGAATGATTTTTATATTGTTAAGGACAAGCATATCCAAATTTCATATAAATATACCATAAAATATTAGAAAATGATTATTAAATATAGCTTAAATAAATTTATATATAAAAAAGCTATATTTTTTTTATGTAATTTTCAAATAATAATATATTTTATTATTATTTGAAGCAAAATAGTAAAGTAGAATAAAAATGTATCTGTGATAATATATAGTGTAATTATAAATTAACATAGTATTTTTTGTATTATGAACATATGTATTTATGAAATTTAGGAGGTAAAAATGAAATTATTAAAAGAGTATGGAATTATTACAATTGGAGTGGCAATAGTAGTTTTGGCATTTGTATTTTTCTTTTTTCCTAATGAAATTGCCTGCGGTGGAGTATCTGGATTAGCACTTGTAATAAATAAGATGCTTGGAATTGAAACAGGAATAGTAATGGTAGTATGTAATATTGTTTTATTTTTGCTGGCTTTCATCCTTATTGGTGGAAGTTTTGGAATAAAAAGCATGTATGCTGCATTTAGTTTATCAATTGTTTTATCTATTATTGAAAAAAACTATACACTAGTAGCATTGACAGATGACTTAATGCTGGCAACTATTATTGGAAGTGCGTTATTAGCAATAGGAAGTGTTATAATGCTTACTCAGGATGCTACAACTGGTGGTACTAGTATTGTAGCCAAATTATTAAATAAGTATGTACATATAGATTTTGGAAAGGGACTTTTAATAGCAGATTCTATTGTAATACTTTTAGCTATGTATGCATTTGGAATTGAACTTGCGCTTTTTGGTTTGTTAAGTGTATATTTAACTGGAACATTAATTGATAAATTTATAGATGGATTAAATGTTTCTAAACAGGTTATGGTTTTTACTAAAGAAGAAAAAATTGTTTCTAATTACATAATGAATGATTTAGATAAAGGATGTACTGTATTTTATGGAAAAGGTGGATATACAGGGGAAAATAATTGTGTTATCTTAACTATATTATCAAGAAGAAAGTTTATGCAGTTAAAGCAGTTTATAAAGGTAAATGATCCAGATTC
>JBJEJM010000227.1:3690-15135 GCA_051878075.1 Clostridium sp.
AATATTCAATTGCAGATTCTTAATCAATCATTAAATATTTTTAAGAAATTTTTAGACGATAACTCTCTGGCAGTTTATTAAGTTTCAGCTGGAATAGACGTTATCTGTGATGATTTAATATATAACATTAACTTTTGTATTATTATAGCAAGAGCAAACAATACTATTATAATAAATGATTCTGACAATATAAGCTGCAGCCATGAGCCATATTTTAATATAGGTTTTAATGTAAGCAGTTGAATTACAGCAGCATGAGAAATATACAGAATCAAAGAATTTCTGCCGAACCATGTAAGAAATGTCTTTTTATCTGTGAATACAATTAAGAGAAAACCACATATTATAAATCCTCCTATATAGTGAAAAATTCTTAGTATAAATGCATATAGGATAGAATCATTATAATAAGTATAACTTGCATATTCGAACAAATACTCAACTGAAGTAAATTCTCTTATAAAAAATAGTATTAATAAAATTATACTTGTAAGAATACTAAAATGTACTGCATATTTTCTATACTTTTCTAGAAAATGTTCTTTGTTAAATGCCATACCTGCAATAAAGAATGGAAGGAAGAAAAACACTCTAGATCCACTTGCATATGTTCCAATGCTTCCATCAAATCCAATTAATAATGAAGCTATTACTGATAAAATAAAAGCTTTTTTGTAGTTCTTTATGTGATCTGAAATTACATACCATATTGTCAAAGCCAGAAGGTACCATAAAGTCCAGCTTGGATATAGTAATTGAAATTTAACACTTGTTCTATTAAGTATATATCTGTTAAATATAAAGTAAAAAATCTGAGCAAAAAAATAAATCCTGGCAGTATCAAATACCTTATCAGCAGTACTTCTTTTACTTTTTCTGCAGAAGTATCCTGAAATAAAAGTGAATAGCGGCATATGAAACATGTATAGGAAAAGAATTAAATAATGAGGATCTATACTTGATGGCGAAATATATTCTAAAGAATTACCAATAATAACAGCAAGTATTAAGAATCCCCTCAGATTATCAAAGTAGTTATCGCGGGTTTTATTATTCAAATTTTTTCTCCTTTCAAAAAGCAAAGAAAAATTATTGATTTTTCTTTGCTTGAAGCTGTCTTCTTTTTTTAGTTTTTTTCTTCATTACAGAAAATCCAAAAGATCCTGTAGGATGTTTTTGAAGAGGGAAGTATTCACCGTGACAATATGCCATCATATTAGCATTTTCAAAATGTATTTTTCCGTTTTCATCAAAAAGATCTTCATTAACATGAGATCCAACAACTTCTGCAATAAACATATCATGAGTTCCAAGTGGAATAATTTGAGTTACCCTGCACTCAATATTTATAGGACACTGCTCAATATAAGGAACAGAAATATGAGTACTGTCTTTTAAAGTAAATCCCATTTCTTTTATCTTATCATTTTTTTTACCAGTTCGTACACCACAGTAGTCTACTGCTTTTACTAAATTTGATCCTGGCAGATTCACGACAAATTCCATTGTCTCTTTAATGTATTCATAAGACAGTCTTTCAGGTCTTATTGAAACATATAGCATTGGAGGCTTAGTGTTTATTGTTCCAGTCCATCCAACTGTGAAAACATTAGTTTTTCCTTCTTTATTTTTTGAAGTAACTAAAACAACAGGGACTGGGTTTAATATTACACTGCCTTTCATTTCAATTTTGTTCATTAATTTAACTCCTTAAGCGAAAGAAAATTTTTATAAATATATTAATATATTTAATATGATTAATAACATTTTGATTATATCATGTTTTTTCAATAGTATCTATTGTCGAAATATTTTTATATTAAAACCAAATAAATAATGTTTATAGTATAAAGAATTTTAATTTTTAAATATTATGAATAAAAAAAGACTATCGCTGCCAGGTTTTTCAATCTGTTAATGCGATAGTCCTCTGTAAGAAGTTTAGAATCTTCTTCTTCTACGTGAATAGCTGCTTCTTCTACGTCTAGAATTTGAAGCTATATTTTTTATTAAAACAATTAAAGTTATAACAATGATAATACTTACTAAAGTTGCAATATAGATAATGATATTATCTTTTATAATATCACCAAATGATATATCAACAGTACCATTAACTTCTTCACTATGGTTTCTTGTTGAATAAGTTAATTTTACATCATTATTGAATAAAAGTTTCCATGCACTTGAATCAGTTTGAGTGTAAGTAATTTGAGATTCAGATTCGTTGATTGAATTTGCATAATATGTTACATCTTGTGTAAGTTTTAAAGGTACTGTAATTGTCTTAGTAGGACCAAAGAATCCAAAAGATTTATATTTCAATTCTGTAGTTCCAACTTCTTCTCCAGCTGATTTATAAACTTCCTTTGTTGTATTATAGCTGTAATCCATGATAGCATCCATATCATTAAATTTAGTCATATCAGCATTATCAACTTGTCTACTCTTAAGAACAACACCAATAAGTTTTCTGCCATTTACTTCATAAACAGCAGCTAAACATCCACCAGCAGCATTAGTTAATCCAGTTTTACCACCGATATTTCCATTTTTTCCAAGACCAAGGTTTCTGTTTTCTAATAAAACTTTTGCTCCATTTATTTCAATAGAAGTATCAGCAAGAGCCATAGTTTCTCTTTCCCATTCATTTTCAAAAGCTGCTTTTGTTATTAAAGAAAGGTCATATGCTGTAGTATAGTGATTTTCATCATGTAATCCATTTGCAGTTATAAAGTGACTGTTGTTAGCACCAAGTTCTTTTGCTTTCGCATTCATCATATCAGCAAATTTTTCAGAACTTCCAGCAACACTGTCAGCAATCATATATGCAGTATCATTACCAGAGAAAAGTAATAATCCTTTCATAACATCATCAGCTGACATAGTATCTCCAACTTTCATGGAATTATGCATGAAATTTATATTTAATGAATATTCAGGCTGATTTTTTGCTGATTCAGTGAATTCTATTGCATCGCTTTTTTGTTTATTTTCAGCTAATAATAATCCAGTAAGAAGCTTAGTTGTACTAGCTGGGTATCTTTTGCTGTCTGCGTCTTTAGCATAAATAATTTCACCAGTTTCATAATCCATAGTTATAGCAGCCTGAGCATTTATATCAGGAAGCGTAGCAGTAGCTGCAAATCCTTTTATAGATGCCAGCGGACTAAGTATGGAAAGTGAAAAAGTTAATAAAAGTGTTTTTAAAATTAAATTTTTTTTCAAGTCAAATCTCTCCGCTTCTTTTTATTGATATTTCAAAACATTTTTAGTATATCATTTATGTAAACTAATAACAATAAATGATGTGATTAAAATTCTTTTAATATATTATAAAAGTATACATAAAATATTTTAATTTGCCTCATATACCTTTTAAAGGAACATATACCACTAAAATTACTTAAATATCAATAAATTTTTCTATTAAAAATTTATAGATTTTATTATTTTGAACAAACTATACTAGGATTAAAAAGAGAGGTGATATTTATTGTGAAAAAGTATGTGAGAAGATTAATAATACTATTGTTCACAGGTATTATTAGTATTAATTATATAATTCCAATTAGTGTTAATGCTGATGAACAAAAAATTGTTTATTTGACATTTGATGATGGACCTTCTTTTAGTAATACAGATTCCATATTAGATATATTAGACTATAATAATGTGAAAGCAACATTCTGTATAGTTGGGAACAATGCGGTCAGGAATAAGGGCACAATGAGAAGAATTAAAAATAGTGGCATGGGAATACTTCCTCATTGTAACAATCATGATTATAAACAAATTTATAGTTCAGAAGAAAACTATATTGATGACTTAAATAAATGCATGGAAATAATAAATAGCATAATTGAAGAAAATAGAACTTACAATATGGTAAGAATGCCTGGAGGATCCACTAACCAAGTCTGCAAGAAGGAAATATTAGATGGTATAAAGCATTATTTAAGGCAACAGAATATAAATTATTTAGACTGGAGTATAGATTGTGGCGATACAATAAAAACTGTTGTATCTTGTAATGCAATAAAAGAAAATGTAGAAAACATGTGTGGAAGAAATAAAGTAGAAGTAATTTTAATGCATGATTTAGAAAATAAGAAATCTACTACAGAAGCATTACAGGATATAATTGATACATATAAAAAATTAGGTTATGAATTTAAAACTGTAGAAGCAATGGAACCATGGGAATTTGATTATTTAATAGAAAAAAAGGTAATTAATCGTTAAGATGCTGTCTAATAAATAATTTATAATTAAAATTTTAAAATCAAGAAGGGTATATGGATACATGTTAAACTACGTTAATTATTAACTACTAATGAGTACTGTTACATGTAGATTAAGTTTTATAGATAAAGCGTTGATATAAATATTTTATAATATAATTATAATCTTAATGTAACAGTACATTAAGATTATAATTATAAATTTTAAGCTCATTATATGATTTTTATTTTTTTAAACGTTCTATGATAGATTGTTTAGCTTTTAATTCAAATTCATCTTTTAATGGTTCTAACTTTATATCAGAACCATATTTTTTTTGAAGTGCTAAAGTAAGAAGTCTATCTGCAAATTCAGGATTTTTTGATAAAAATGAACCATGGAAGTATGATCCAAAAGTATTTTTGTATATACATCCTTCATATCCGTCAGAACCATTATTTCCATATCCATGAATACACTTTCCAAGGGGTTTATGATTATTTATATAAGTTCTTCCTGAATGATTTTCAAAACCCACATAAGTTTCATTAAAGTCTTCATTAAAGATTTCAGTGTTACCTATAAATCTTGTATTTCCACCTTCTGTATATATATCAAGTATTCCAAGACCTTCTATTTTTTCACCATTTGGTGCAGTATAGTATTTTCCAAGAAGCTGGTATCCGCCACAGATTGCAAGAAGAACTCTACCTTCTTCAACATATTCTGTTAAAGGAACTTTTTTTATATTGTTTAAATCATCAGAAACAATTGACTGTTCAAAATCCTGACCACCTCCAAAGAAGATAATATCAATATTATCTTTATCTAAAGGATCGCCAAGAGAGTTATTTATTATATTTACATCAATGCCCCTAAGAGAAGCTCTGTGTTTCAAAATAAGTACATTACCTACATCACCATATACATTTAATAAATCAGGATATAGATGGCATATATTTAATTCCATAATATGAAATCCTCCTTTACCATAACTTTTTGATATAACCTTTTGAATGAAGATATTTTCTATAATTAATCATAGCTGTATAAGTTGCAAGTATATAGATTTTCTTTGATTTAGATTGTTTAAGTTTTTCTGTTAATTTCTCATAATCTTCTTCAAGGATAAATTTATTCACATCAAGTCCGGCAACTTTTAATCTTACTGCCATATCATACATTCTCATTCCAGATACAAATACATCCTGGATTTTTAATGATGATATTTTTTCAAAATTAACATCCCATATCCATGAAACATCACGTCCATCTGCATAATTGTCATTAAGCATAAATAATGCAGAAAAATCATCTTTGTTTAGACTTAAGGTATCTAAAGCCTGATTATATCCAGCAGGATTTTTTACTAAGATTATTTGAATATTTTTGTCATCAATTTTAATCTGTTCCTGACGTCCAAAGCTGGAAGCTTGATTTTGAAGTGAAGATTTAATTACATTTTCTTTAACACCTAGTTCTTTCGCAACAGAAAATGCACATAAGGCATTATAAATGTTGTATGCTCCAGACTGGCTTATATATACTTCAGTATTATTGATTACTACAGTTGAACTTTCAGGTTTTAAATCTACAATTTCATTCACTCCATAAGCAAGTTCAGGACGTTTATATCCACATTCAGGACAATAATAATCTCCTAAGTGATTGTATGTAACCAGATTATAAGAATAAGGAGCTTTACAGAACTTACAGAACTTGGCATCGGCATTTAAATCTAAAGAATTATCTTCTTTTATAGGAACATTAAATCCATAATATATACATGAATTTTTTACATTTAGTTTTCCAAGTAAAGATTCATCACCATTTAAAATCAATTTAGATTCAGGAACCTTAGAAACACCTTCTAAAATCTTGACTAAGGTAGTATACACTTCACCATATCTGTCAAGCTGATCTCGGAATAGATTAGTTACAGTGATTATTTCAGGTGTTATATGCTCTGTGATAAATTTTACATTTGCTTCATCAACTTCTATGACAGCATATGCATTTTTTTTCTTTTTGAAAAATGAGAAATTAGAAATAAAACATGCTACTATTCCAGGATATAAATTTGCACCAGTATTATTAGTTATAACATCAAGACCATTTTCTTTTAAAATATTATAAATCATACTTGTTGTAGTAGTTTTTCCATTAGTACCAGTAATAAGAATTACTTTATATCCTCTGCTGACTGTCTTTAGTATTGATTTATCAATTTTTAAAGCAATTTTACCTGGAAAATTACTTCCTCCCTTTACAATATGTTTTGCAAGAAAAGCTGTAATCTTGGATGAAAATATGCTTAAAATACTTTTAATATTTATTGTACTCACCACCTAATAAATTATATCAAGTTATATATTAATATATTTAAGTTAATAAGTAAAATGGATAAACAATTTATTTCTTATAATAAATTTATATATATTAATTTAGTTAAGTATAGCATAAATCAATAAGTTATAAAAATGAATTGTTTTAATGTATATAATCTATTTTTATCACAATATGGAATAATGTTCTAAAAATAATAAGATAGATTAATATATTAGAATAGGTAATATAATTGTTTTATTAATGAATATATCCTATAATTAAAGATATAAAGAATTTTACGAGGTGTTATAATTAGTATGATTAAAGTAACAGTTAACATAAATGGCATGAGCTATAATTTAAAAGGGGAAAAAGATGAAAAATACTTACTTGGGGTAGCAAGCTATGTTGATAGCAGAATTAAAGAAATATTATCTAAAAAATCTGGATTAAGTACAAATGCGGCAACAGTATTGGCTGCTGTTAATATTGCAGATGAGCTTTATGAAAGTGATGATCAGCTTGATAAAATTATTAAAGAAAAGGAGCAGATTGAAAGAGAGAGAAATTCACTTAGAAAAAGCATTGAAAATTACAATGAAAAATTAGAGGCAGCTATTAAAGAAAAGACAAGCGTGCAGGAGGAGTTTAACAAAAAAGAAACTGAGCTCCATGAACGCTATAAAAATCAGGAGTTAACATATAATAAGTTAAGTGAAGAAATTAATGCTTTAAAGTTAGAAAATGAAAAGCTTATAAAAGACAGTAAAGAAATAAAGGATGAAGCTAAGAAAAACAAAAATACAATTGATTCATTAACAAAAGAGTTATCTGAAGTAAGGGAAAGAAATAAAGCAAATCATAAGAAAATTGATGATTCAAAGAATAGAGAACATAGATTAAATAGAGAACTTCATCAGGCGAATGATAGGATAAATACATTAACAAGCAAATTAAAAGTATTAACTGAAGAAAAAGAGAAATTAACTGCTGAATTGAGTAGTGTTAATAATTCAAATTTAGAAATAGCGGCAACTTTAGAAGAAATAAATGTATCTAAAGTCAACTTAGATGGAGAGAACAAAGAATTAAAGGAAAAGAATATAGTTTTAGAATCTGAACTTGAAAGCGTGAAAGAAAGTCTTGAAAATCAAAAATGTGATATGGAAAGTCAGATATCTGTTTTAAATGAAAATCTTGAAAAAGAGAAATCTAGAAGTGAGTCAGCATTAAAGAAGTATGATGACTGCAAAAGAGAATTAAGTGAATTAAATAAATTATATGAGGAAAATGATAGACAACTACAAAGTTATAGAAAAAACTTAGAAATAACTACAAAGTCTATGGAAGAACTTACACAAAAGAATGTAAAGGAAAGAGAAGCCTTAAACAAAAAGATAGAAGAATTAATTATAATTGAAGATAATTTAAATAATTCTCTTAAAGAAAAAGAAGAAAAAATCCAATTGATTACTAAACAATTAGAAAATGAAACTATTGAAAAATCTGATCTTAATAAGCAGCTTAATGATTTAATTGATGAAACAGAAAAAGAAATTAATCAGCATAAAGAAGAAATAGGGACTTTAAATAATGAAAAGCAATCTTTATCTCATGAAATCAATAATTTATCAAATGAAAAAAATATGCTTGAATTGCAGATAAATACTTTAAAAGAAGACAAGGAAAAGATAAGCAGTGAATTAAATGAGATGACAGATATGAATGATCAGTTATCGAATCAATTAGAAAAACTTCAAGAATCTAAAGATATATTAGAAAAATATTTACATTCATCGAAAACTGAAAATGAAAGCTTAAAAGAGGAAATACAAAAATTAAAAGATGATAATATTGCAAGTATTAAAATTAAAGAAGAAGAAATCAATGATTTAAATGCAAGCCTTGAAAATAGAGAATCACAGTTAAAAAAAATAAATGAGGATCTTGCAAGCAGAATAAGAGAAGTTGGGCGTTTAGAAAGAGAGCTTGAAGATAAACAGGGAATTTTCTTGAAGTTAAAGAGGGAAATAGAAGAAAAAGATTCTATAATAGAAGAAAAAGAAAACACAATTAAAGATAAGTCAGATAAAATTATTGAAATGAAAGAAGATTATAATAATTGTGTTGAACAGATAAATAAGTATGAAATTGAATTGGCAAACAGCAGAGAATCAATGGAGGAATTCAACAATAAAATTTCAAAACTTGAAGAAGAAAAAGCAGGACTTTCAAAGGAAAACAATACATTGATTCAAGAATCTAAGACATTCCAAAGCAGACTTTTTGAATTACAGGCACAGATCGTAGATAGGGAAGTTGAGCTTGCAAAAGCTAAAAAGGAACAATTAGGGCCAATAGTGTTAAAGAGAAAAAAATAAATTTAAATTCAGTGAAAATGTGAACAATAAGAGGGTACTAATAATTATTGGTGCCTTCTTTTTACGTTATATTTGCATTTTTTTGAATTTAGTATATTATTAAAATGATAAATAAGAATATCTTGTTAAAAGGTATTTTAGGAGGATATATGAAACGTATGAAAAACATAGAATTACTAGCTCCAGCAGGAAGCATGGAAAGTCTTATTGCTGCAATAAATAATGGAGCTGATGCTATATATCTTGGAGGAAGCAAATTCTCAGCAAGGGCTTATGCTTCGAATTTTGATAATGAAACAATGATGAAAGCTGTTGACTATGCACATAGCTATGGCGTTAAAGTTTATGTAACAATGAATACTCTTTTAAAACAAAATGAATTAAAAGAGGCATTGAAATATGTAGGATATTTATATGAAATAGGTGTTGATGCATTAATAATTCAAGATACTGGATTAATTAATTTAAGCAGAAGAGTCTATCCTGAATTTGAGCTTCATGCTTCAACTCAGATGACAGTACATAATGGAGAAGGAGCTTTATATTTTACTGAAAAAGGGCTTCAGAGAATAGTTTTATCAAGAGAATTGTCTTTAGATGAAATTAAATATATATCAACTGATTTAGGAATAGAGACAGAAATATTTGTACATGGAGCATTATGTGTATGTTATTCTGGACAATGTTTAATGAGTTCTATGATTGGTGGCAGAAGTGGAAACAGAGGAAGATGTGCTCAGAGCTGCAGAATGCAGTATACATTAAAAGGTGAAACTTCAGGAGAAAGAAAGGGATACCTTTTGAGTCCTAAAGATACTTGCCTTATAGAAGATATTGATGCACTTATAAAAAGTGGTACTTCTTCATTAAAAGTAGAAGGAAGAATGAAAAAACCTGAATATGTTGCAGGAGTAACACAGAATTATAGAAAAGCTATAGATAAAGTAGAAAAGCATACTAAGTTTGATCTGAATAAGGGAAGAAATCAGCTTATGCAGCTCTTTAACAGACAGGGATTTGCAAAGGCATATCTTTATAAGAATACAGGAAAAGATATGATGAGCTTTAATTATGCAAAGAATACAGGAGTATTTATAGGAAAGGTTCAGGATAATAATGAAGTCATACTAGAAGCAGATGTTGCTTTAGGAGATGGAATAAGATTTGAAGATGATGGATTTACTTTAAGTAAAATATTATTAAAAGGAAAAGAAGTAAAAGAAGCATTTAAGGGTGACAGGGTAAAATTATTTCCAACAGGGGGCTATAAAAAGGGTTATAGATTATTTAAAATGTCCGACAAGAAAATGTTTGATGAACTTCATGATTATATAAAACCTTATAATAGAAAAATAAAGCTTACTGGTGAAGTAGATTTTAAGGTGAATTCACCTATTACATTGAAAACTGTATTCAATGGGAAAGAATACAAAGTTTATGGTGATATTATAGAAGAAGCTTCTAATAAACCATTGACAATGGATAGAGTAGAAGAATCATTAAAAAAATCAGGAGAAATACCATATAAATTTGATAATATAATATTTAATGTATTTGATGAAGGATTTATAAGAATTTCATCTCTGAATAATTTGAGACGAGAATTATTTGAAAAAATTCTAAAAGACACTACAAGCTCTTATAGAAGAAAGAGAGTTATGGAAGAAGCAGAGGTCATACCAGCAAAATTTAATGTAAGTCTTGGATATATATATAGTTGTATTACAAGGGATCAGCTTAAAGCATTAATGGAAGACAGCAGTGTAGAAAATATTGCACTGAATGTATTCTATAGCAGAATAAAGGGTTCTTTGAATAAGGGTGATTTAAAAGAGCTAAGTGAACAGAATCACAATAAGAATATTTATTTAAAGATACCTGAAATAATTAAACAGGAATTTGATTTTATTACTAAAGTTATTGATGAATTGTCACCATATATAAAAGGAATAATAACATCAAATGCAGGAATAATCAGAAAGTATAAGGATTCAATGTTTATCATTGGAGATTATAAGCTTAATATATTTAATCATGAAGGAGCTGAATTCTATAGCGAGGATGTAGATATACCATTTTTAAGCTTAGAATTAAATAGAAAAGAAATAAAAGAGGTAATGAAGGATATTAAGTGCAAGACTGGAGTAAATATATATGGAAAAACTGAACTTATGGTAAGTGAATATTGTCCAGTTGGAAGCACATTTGGGAATAAGACTTCAAAGAAAGAATGTAGTGGACCTTGTATGAAGGATAACTTTACATTAATAGATAGAATGAATGAAAAGTTCAGGGTATTGTGTGATAACAGCTGTAGAAGTCACATATTAAATTCTGTTCCAATAAATTTAATTGAAGAAGTAGAAGAAATGAAATCATTCAATATTGAAAACTTTAGAATTGATTTTCTAGATGAAACTTATGATGAAGTCAAGGATGTATTGTTACAGGTTTATTCAGGTAAAAAGAATAATAACAAAACATATACAAAAGGTCATTATAAAAGAGGCGT
>JBJEJM010000227.1:15235-18571 GCA_051878075.1 Clostridium sp.
AGTTTAAGAATATTAGAGTTTAACAAAATAAAAGATAAGATACAAAAATATGCACGTACAAATGCAGGTAAAGAAAAGATAGCAGAGCTTGAACCATATGATAATGTGTATGAAATAAACAATAAGCTTGATGAAACAAATGAAGCATTAGAAGTATTACTTGATAAGGGAAATCCTCCATTAGAAGGGCTTTTTGATATACATGAAGGTATCGAAAGAGCAAGGAAGGGAGGAACTTTAACTCCTGGACAGCTTTTAAAGATAGGAAGTACGTTAAGAGCAGCAAGGAATATGAAAGAGTTTTTTAAAAGAGAAGAATTCGAAAAATCTTATGAAAGGCTTGAAGACTTAGCTTATATACTTACACCTATTAAGAATCTTGAAGATGATATTGAAAGATCAATAGTTTCAGAAGAAGAAATCAGTGATAAAGCAAGTACTGCATTATATAATATTAGAAGAAGCCTTAAAGAAAAGAATTCTTCAGTAAGAGAAAAAATAAGTTCTATAGTAAGAAGTCATTCAAAATATTTACAGGATGATCTTTATACTATGAGAGGAGACAGATACGTTATACCAGTAAAATCTGAATATAAGAGTGCTGTTCCAGGAATAGTTCATGATCAGAGTTCAACAGGTGCTACATTCTTTATTGAACCTATGAGCCTTGTTAATTTAAATAATGAAATAAGGGAATTAGTTTTAAAGGAAAAAGCAGAAATAGAAAAAATACTTGCAGAACTTTCATTAAAAGTCCGTGATAATTCTGATCAATGTTTAAGCAATTTTAAAATGCTTGTTGAGTTTGATTTTATTTTCGCAAAAGCAAGATATGCAGAAAGACTTAATGCTGTAAGACCAATTATAAGAGAAGATGGTGCATTTAAAATTTACAGTGGAAGGCATCCAATGCTTGATGATGATAAAGTAGTACCATCAGATGTATATATAGGTGAAGATTTTGACACCCTTATGATAACAGGTCCTAATACAGGTGGTAAGACTGTTACAATAAAAATGGTTGGTCTTCTTCATATTATGGGGTTAAGTGGATTATTGATACCAGCACGTGATAATTCATCATTAGCATTCTTTACTGAAGTTTTTGCAGAAATAGGAGATGAACAAAGCATAGAGCAGAATCTTTCAACATTTTCATCACATATGACAAATATAGTAGAGATAATGAAACATGTAGATGATAAGTCATTAGTGCTATTTGATGAAATAGGTTCAGGAACAGATCCAGCAGAAGGTGCAGCACTTGCAATGTCTATTATTGAAACATTAAGGAAAAGAAATGCAAGAATAATAGCAACAACACACTATAGTGAATTAAAAGCATATGCATTAAAAACAGATGGAATTGAAAATGCTTCTGTTGAGTTTGATATAGAAACATTAAGACCTACATATAGACTTCTTATTGGAGTACCAGGTAAGTCAAATGCATTTGAAATTTCAAAGAGACTTGGTCTTGTTGAAGGTGTAATAAAAAGAGCTAAGGCATATATGTCAGAAGAAAATCTTCAATTTGAAAATCTTATAAGAGATTTACAAGAAAAGAGCATAGTAGCTAAAAAAGAAGCAAGAGAAGCAGCTATGCTGAAAAAAGAAGCAGAAGAACTTAAGGCAAGATATGAAGATAAGCTTCAGAGATTAGAGAAGACAAGAGATAAAGCATATATGGATGCTCGTCAGGAAGCAAAAGAGATTATAGCTAATGCTAAAGAAGAAGCAGATGAAATATTAAAAGCTATGAGAGCTTTAGAAAAAATGGGAATAGAAGGTGGAGGAAGAGCAAGACTTGAAGCAGAACGTAAAAAACTTAAAGATAGTCTTGAGCAGAAAGAAAAAGGTCTTCACAAAATGAAAGAAAATGAGGGTGAACCTTTAACCAAGGTAACTCTTGGTATGGAAGCATTCCTTCCATCTTTAAATCAAAAAGTTGTCATTGTTTCAATGCCAGACAGTAAGGGCGATGTTCAGGTAGAAGCAGGTATAATGAAAATAAACGTAAAGCTTAAGGATTTAAGAAAAACTAAAGTTACTAAAGAAGAAAAAGTTAAGAGAAAGAGGGAAGTAAAGCTTAACTTGAGTAATATAGAATCAAGGGTTGATTTAAGAGGGCTTGATTCAGAAGAGGCATGTTATAAGGCTGATAAATATCTTGATGATGCTTATAGAGCGAACCTTGGTGAAGTAACGATTGTACATGGTAAAGGTACAGGTGTCTTAAGAAATGCAATAACAGTAATGTTAAAGAAGCATCCTCATGTTAAGTCATTCAGACTAGGAGTATATGGTGAAGGTGGAGATGGAGTAACTGTAGTTGAACTTAAGGCATAAGGAATATCTGTATTTATTAATAGGTAAGCTTTACAGTAAAAAAATGAAATATTAAGATAAACTGTAAGCTATTTACTTACAAAGTTAAATTGAATAAATGGTTACTTATTATCTTTAAACTGTTTACTGAATAAAAATCGGGGTGGTTAAAGTGTATATTATTAGTGCATGCTTGTGTGGAGTTAATTGCAAATATAGTGGGAAAAATAACTTGAATGAAAAATGTATGAACTTATTTCAAGAGGGCAAGGCAATTCTTGTCTGTCCTGAACAGCTTGGAGGATTATCTACTCCAAGAAATCCAGTTGAATTGGATTCATGTGTGAAAGAAGTAGTTGAAGGTAATGGAAAAGCAATTGATAATTCAGGTAATGATGTTACAAAGCAATTTTTAGATGGTGCCTATGAAACCTTAAGAATAGCAGAAGCAGCAGGAATAAAGAAAGCAATACTTAAAGAAGGAAGTCCTTCATGTGGATGCAATTTTGTTTATGATGGAACATTTTCAGGAAATAAAATTAAAGGAAAAGGGGTAACAGCATATATTCTAGAACAGGAAGGAATCAGTGTTATTTCTGATGAAGATCTTGAAGAAAGTGATAGTAAACTTGTATATCTAAACGGATATGATAGAGAAAAAGCAAAGAAAATCAGACTATTTAAAGAAGATGATGATTATGGCGAAGAGTATATGGATCTTACAGCAGATTTATCAGATATGTCAGATTTGCCTGAAAGTGTAGAAAACAATGTTAAGAGGCTTATGATTTCATTGGCTAAGGATTTCATGGGGTTTGAAGAAACTGATGAGATAGCTGAAGCTACAGGATTGGAAATTGAAGAAGTCAAAAAGATTTTAGAAGAAATGTAGGAGAAGAGAAAATAGCATATCTTTTTTATAAACTTTCAAAATATTAATTTAGAGATGATGATTTTTTAAACTATAAAAATAAATAATGATTTATGATATCACAAAATTTAATTATT
>JBJEJM010000227.1:18671-20504 GCA_051878075.1 Clostridium sp.
ATAGTACCACTTACCATCTGAATCTTTAAACCAACCAGTGTGCATAGAACCAGATTCATTTAAATAATACCACTTACCATCTGAGTCTTTAAACCAACCAGTATGCATAGAGCCAGATTCATTTAAATAATACCACTTATTATTTGAATCTTTAAACCATCCAGTTTTCATTGCACCAGATTTATCAAGATAGTACCATTTTTCATTTGAATCTTTAAACCATCCAGTATTCTTTATACCATTTTCTGAAATATTATACCAAAGTCCATCTTTTTTCTGCCAGCCTGATTTAATTTCTTCTTGTTTTTCTGTATTTGTATTGTTATTGACTATATTATTATCTTTAGAGGAGTTTTTATCTGCACTTGTATTATTGTTATCTGAATTTGAAGAACTACTATGATGAGAAGAATGGTGGCTTGATGTAGAATTTGAAAAGCCATTATCTTGTGATTTATTAATTAATAATCTTATCTCATTATTATCATAAATAAGTTCTGCTTTATAGTCAGTTGGAAGTCCAGTAGTTTCAAGTGATGAAAATCTGCTGCTTTCATTGTTGCTCTTAAATTTTATAATAGTCATATTATTATCTGGTATATAATTATCTATAAAATTCAATTTTAATTTTCCACCAAATGATGCATTTCCATTTATTATAAATAAATCTCCATTACCATTAATAGATAATTCAAGAGTACTGTTTTCTGACTGCTTGTATTCACCGTTTAAATTAACTGTTCCAAATACATTTTCTTTAAATATACCTCCGTCATTAGTAACATTTCCTTTACCCAAGGATGTGGATGAATCTGCTTCAAGTATACCTTCATTAATATATGTGCCACCACTATAAGTATTATCTCCAGTTAATTTTAATGTACCAGTGCCGTTCTTAGTTAATGATCCTGTTCCTGAAATATCATTACGCCAAATGTCTGAAGCATTAAATCCTCCTTTTGAAGCATCCATGTTTATAGTAACATTACCATTAAAAGCACCATATCCATCTGCAGCAGCAAATAGATTTAATCGTCCCCATCCTTCTTCGTCATCTAATAATGGGTATCCTGATTCGATTCCAGTTGTATATAGAACTTCACGTCTTTGAGATGAATCAAGATATGGAAGCCTTGTTTCTAAAAGAACTTCAGCACCTTTTGGTACTACCATTGGTTTAGGTGTATTTCCTATCTTATTAAATCCATATGTAAGTCTTTCAGTGTAGTTTTTTTTATTTTCTTCATAATTATCAAATCTGTCTATTGAGCTGCCTTCTTGTGTAAGCAATTTTTCATGGGCTTCTTTGTAAGCTTCAGCTTTTATATGTGAATTATCTTTATTATTCAATGCAGCAGCAGCAACAGCGGTTGCCATTATTCGTCCACCCATTACGTCAAGAGGTGAATGCATGCCAGCTTTAATTCTGTCATTGCCAAGTTCTGATGCACGGGTAATTATTTCTTGAAAACGCTCTGGAACTGCATAAGCCAGACCCAATGATGATAAATATGCAGCATTTGTATGACCACTTGGGAATCCACCATCAGAAGATGCTTTTTCTTCAGGTTTTATTACAGGTATTAAAGTTGGAAGTACATTTACATCATCACTCCAACGAAAAGGACGCATATATTGATAATAATTTTTTGAAGGAGTAGTGCTGGCTGAAGAATTACGTATAGTATTTATTAATTTTACTATTCCACCAAGCTGTGAATCTTCATCTGCCCATACACCATTATTATTTCCTTTATCAATGTATGATTTTGTAGTTGAATCTTCAGCAACTCCTTTAATTGTAGTTCCTGCATTTGCAAGTTTTCTGAAAAC
>JBJEJM010000227.1:20604-38638 GCA_051878075.1 Clostridium sp.
TCTATATTACTGTCGGCAAAAACTGTACTTGGCGTTAAACTTTGAAAAATAGTAGTGGCTAAGATTAAAGGTATAATTTTTTTATTAAAATTCATTTTATTTTATCTCCTTCGTAATTAATAATTTATTTTTTAAAATATGTTTGCTTAATTGACAGATTTGATTATATATTTTATTTATTTTAAATATTTTATAGTTGAGTTAAATATAAGTTAAGAGTATGTTTGATAAGGTAAATCAGCCTTTATTGTAATATGTTGGGATTGATTTCTTGAAGTTATGGAGGGAAATAGCATTTATGAAAAAGATTTTATGGTGTTGTTTTTTATAAAAGTGATAAAGCAGCTAAATGGAAATTTTTTAATTTGTCAAAATATTTATATTAAGTTTTAAAATTCTATAAATCGACTTAGAAATATAAAAACATTATATGGGTATGATATAATTTAAGGATGGAATATTATTTTGTTTAAAAATACATAATAAATATTGCTGATATTACACAAATAAAAGGAAGAAGGATATAGATACATAGGAGGAAAAATGGAAGAGAAAAATCTTAAAAAAGAAATGACCCTGTTTATGGCTACTATGCTTGTTTGCGGTAACATGATAGGATCAGGTGTTTTCATGCTGCCAGCAACTTTAGCACAGGTATCAGGACCAATGTCTACAATAATTGCATGGATACTTACAACAATAGGATCTATATTAATAGCAGTTTCATTTGCTAATTTAGGGTCAAAATATACATCAACAGGTGGAGCATATCAATATACAAAAGAAGCATTTGGTGAATTTGCAGGATTCCTAAGTGCATGGTTATACTGGAATGGTTCATGGATTGGAAATGCCGCTATTATAGTAGCAATAGCCAGTTATGCATCAGCAGTTATACCAGCTCTAAATAATCCATTAATATCTATAATTTTTACAAGTGGAATTTTATGGGCAGTAACTATATTAAATATAGTAGGTGTAAAGCAGGCAGGAAAAATGCAGAGTTTTGTTACTGTATTTAAGATAGGGTTTTTTGCATTATTTATAATAATAGCATTTTGGAACTTTGACAGCGTAAATTTAATGCCTTTAAATCCAGAAGGCAAGGGATTATCTACAGTTTCATTGGCGGCTACTTCAACTTTATGGGCATTTGTAGGGCTTGAAAGTTCAACAGTAACAGCTGGAGAACTTAAAAATCCAGAAAAGAATGTTAGAAAAAGTACAATATATGGATTAATTATAGCAGCTGTAATATATATATTAATAAGTGTTGGCAGTATGGGAGCTATGTCAAATGGTGAACTTGCAGTAAGTACAGCACCTCTAACAGATATTATAACAAGAAGCCTTGGAACTGGTGTAGGAAAGCTGCTTACAATTGCAGTTGTAATATGTATTTTAGGAACAACAATTGGATGGATTTTATCTACAGCAAGAGTTTCATTTGCAGCAGGAGAAGATGGAGTATTCCCAAAATTCTTCGGTAAACTGCATCCTAAATACGGTACACCCGTTAATTCTCTGGTAATTGGTTCTGTACTAGTTAATATATTATTAGTAATGAATTATCAAAAGGGAATGGTTTCAGCATTTACTTTTATTACAATACTTGCAACATTATCGTTTCTGCCAGTGTATCTTTTAACAGTAGCAGCAGAAATGATGCTTATGTTTAAAAATGAAAAGAATTTTACGTTGTCTCTTTTTATAAAGAAATCAATAGTGCCATTACTTGCATTTGCTTATACTGTATGGACTATATATGGTTCGGGGGCAGAAACAGTAATGTGGGGATTCATACTAATGCTTATTGGTATACCATTTTATATATATAATTATCATAAAAATATTAAAATATCTTAATAGAAATTATTGATTAGTGAAGAAAGTCTGATGTATAAATACATTAGATTTTCTTTTTAATCAATAGTATGCAGATTAAAGAAATAAAAATTATGATATAATAAAAAAATAAAATCTATTACGATAAAAAGATATTTTGAATTACAATTAATAGGAGTAAAAATGGACAAATATAATTTTACAAAGATAACAGTTAATGATTTTGAAAGCTTTCATAAAGTTATGGAAAATTCTTTTCCAAGTATAGAGAGAAGAAACTATGAAGGACAAAAAAATCTTTTTAATAAGGATATTTATAATGTTATAGGATTCAAAGATCATAATGATAGAGTCTGTGCATTTCTAGCATATTGGGATTTTAAGGAATTCAATTTTATTGAACATTTTGCTGTTGATGATAGTCTTAGGGGAATGGGCATAGGAACTAAGTTATTTAATGAATATATTAATAATGCCGAAAAAATGACAATACTTGAAGTTGAACTTCCAGAGGATGAGATTTCACATAGAAGAATTAAATACTATGAGAGAATGGATATGAAGCTTAATGATTATGAATATTTACAGCCACCATTACAGGAAGAAAAGCCATTGCTGTCTTTAAAGGTAATGAGCTATGGAAGAGAAATAACCCATGATGAATTTAATAGATTTAGAGATATAGTTTACAAGAATGTATATCAATATAATTTGATTTAAAAAATTTATTCCTAGAGTACAGCAAATCTAATCAATTATTCAATTATACTATAAAATTTCAATATATAGGGAATATAGCTTATAGGTTAAGCAGATACTTATTGTATAAAATAAATTGGGAGTGTGAATAATGAGCTCAATAGGAATAGAAATTAATGAATATAGAAAACTGTGTGAAACAGTAACAAAAGTTAAATCAGTTTTAAAGGATGATTCATTTAGTGAAAGTGAAAAGATAAAAATAATTAATGAATGTGTTAATATTTTAGAGCAGAATCTCTATTAAAAGAACATTTTAATAATTAAAATATGTGTTTATTTGAGGATGGTTAAGTGTAAATATATCTATCAAGTGATAGCTATATCTGCACTTATTTTTTAATTCAGGTTTAAATATATTAATTTAAAATACTAATATTAAGAGAATAAAGAATTAGGATATAATTATATGTAGAAGTAGAGATAACTAGAATTAGTGAAAGAAGCGAGGCGGATTAAATGAGAATATTACATACTGGGGACTGGCATCTTGGAAAGAATTTAGAAGGCAAGAGCAGGCTGGATGAACAGGAAATGTTCTTAAAAGATTTTTTAAATATAGTAGAAGAAAATAATATAGATTTAATAATAATTGCAGGTGATATATATGATAGTCCGAATCCACCTGCAAGAGCAGAAAAGATGTTTTATGATACATTAAAACAAGTATCTAAAAATGGAGAAAGGCTTACTCTTGTTATAAGCGGAAATCATGACAGTCCTGAAAGACTTGTGGCTGCAGGTCCTCTTGCACGTGATCATGGGATAATAATGGTTGGTACACCTAAAACAGTAGTACCTTGTGGAGATTATGGAAGACATAAGATTATAGATTCAGGAGAAGGATTTATTGAAATAGAGGTAAATGGTGAGAAAAGCGTAATTTTAACAGTTCCATATCCAAGTGAAAGAAGATTAAATGAAATGATATATAACAGTATGGATGATGATGAAGAAAAAGCCAGATCATATAGTGACAGAATATTTGAACTGTTTAATAAGTTAAAGGTACATTACAGAAAAGATACTATAAATCTTTTAGTATCACATTTATTTGCAATGGGAAGTGAGGAAGGTGGTTCTGAAAGGAGTATTCAGCTTGGAGGAAGCTATATTGTAGATGGAAGCTGTTTTCCAAAAGAAGCTCAGTATATAGCATTAGGACATGTACATAAGCCACAGATAGTTCCAGGTACAGGGAAAAGAGCAAGATATTCAGGTTCGCCAATCCATTATAATAAAAAAGAAATAAGCTATGATAAAAAATGTTTCATAATAGAAGCAAAGCCGCAAAAGGAATGTGAAGTAAGTGAAATCACACTTCCAGTATATAAACCTATTGAAGTATGGAAATGCAATAGTATAGAAGAAGCTATAAATAAATGTGAAGAAAATAAAGATCGTGACTGCTGGGTTTATCTTGAAATTATTACTGACAGATATATAAGAGAAGATGAAATTAAAATAATGAAGGATTTCAAAAAAGATATATTAGAAATACTTCCTAAAATAGATGATGAAGATAATGAAGAATTTGATTCAGAAGATTTAAAAGAAAAACCTTTTGAAGAAATTTTTAAGGAATTTTATAAAAAAGAACGAAATTTAGAACCACAGCAGGAAGCTGTAGATATGCTATTATCAATTATGAATGAAGAAGGTGATGAAGATGAAGCCAATTAAGCTTAAAATAAAGGGGCTTAACAGTTTTCAAGAGGAGCAGACTATTGATTTTATAAAACTAACAGACAGAGGTTTGTTTGGAATATTTGGACCTACAGGAAGTGGAAAATCAACAGTATTGGATGGTATAACACTTGCTTTATATGGAAGTGTAGCAAGAAAGAGTTCTAACTTTATAAATACAAACTGTGACAGGGTAAATGTAAGCTTTGAATTTCAGATATCTGGAGCTGAGGTTAAAAAGTATTTAGTTGACAGAGAATTTAAAAGAAAAAAAGATGGGGGGATTAATAGCGGCAAATGCAGGCTTGTAGATATAACTGATGAAAATGCAAAGGAAGTAATGGCAGATTCAGTAAAAGCAATCAATAAGAATATTGAAGAAATAATAGGACTTAATATAGATGATTTTACAAGGACTGTAGTTCTGCCACAGGGGAAATTTAGTGAATTTTTAAAGCTTGAAGGCAGGGAACGAAGAGAAATGCTTGAAAGATTATTCAATCTTGAAAAGTATGGAGATGAATTATCAATAAAATTATCTTCAAAAATAAAAGAAGAAAATAATAAAAATAGTATTCTTGAAGGTCAGTTAAAAGGATATGAAGATATAAGCATAGGTAAATTGCAAGAATGCAAAGAAATCCTTAATAATAAAGAAAACAACTTTCTAAAAATAAAAGAAGAGTTTGATAATATTGAAAAAATAGATAAAGATAATGAAGAGTTGTGGAGCCAGCAGATTGAATTAAATGAATATAAAGAGAAAGAAAAAAATCTTAAAGAAAAAACAGGACTTATAGAAGAATATAAAATAAAGATAAAGCTTGGAGAAAGTGCAGAGAAGGTAATGCCATATATTAAAGCATATGAAAATACTTTAAAGTTATATGTGGAAAATAAAGGACTTCTGGATTCATTAACTAAAAAGATACATGATATAAATAATGAGAAGGAAGAAATAGAAAAGAAATGGAATAATGCAAAGAAAGAAAAAGATGAAAAGATGGCATCGCTTCTTATTAAAGAGCAGAAAGTAAAAGATGCTATAGAAGATAAAAAGCTGTTAAAATCAATAGAAGAAAATCTCAAGAGTGCATTATATAAAAAAGAAGTCTATGAAAAAAAGCTCAAAAAAGATAATGATAGTTTAATTAAATTAGAGAAAGATATTCAGGAAAAAATCAAATACATAAATGTGCTTGAAGAGAAGCTTGAAAATCTTAAAATAGATGAATCATTTAAGGAAAAAGTTCAAAATGGACTGCTTTTTGAAGAAAATATCAGTAAGGTAAATAGAACATTAATTCAAGAAGAAAATAAACTTAAATTGATTGACAAATCTATAAATGAAACAATAATAAGCGGAAAAAGCCTAAAGGAAAGTCTTCAGAAGTTGGAAGATACTTTAAAAGGAAAAAATGAGGCACTTGAAAATCTTTCAAAAGATTCCCCAGGTGATCAGAATGTACTTTTAGAATTCAGAAAGCTTATTGGAGAGTGTTCATTGAAATATGAGACATATAAAAGGCTTATGGGTGATATTGAAAAAAGCAGAAAAGAAAAAGAAACATTAGAAAAGAGTATTAGTGATAAAAATCAGATATTAAATAAATATGAAATAGAATTAGAACAGCTTAAGGAAAAGCAGAAAAGTGCAGTTATGGAATCACTGGCAGTACAGCTAAGAGAAGGATTGAAAGAAGGAGAAGTATGTCCTGTATGTGGATCTACCCACCATATTAAAGAAAATATAAAAAATAATGTGGAATTTAGTTTAAGTAAAATTGATGAAGAAATTGATAAAAAAGAAAATGCATTAAAAGAAATTAATACAGATATAATCCAAGAGAAAACTAATATATCTGCATTAACTAAAAGTATAGTACATAATGAAGAATTAATAAAAAACCTTGGAAATAGCTTTCTGGAAAAATCAATTGAAGATATGGAAAAAGAATTCACTATGATGAAAAATTCCATAGAAGAATATACAAAAAACAAAGAAAAGCTTGAAGCAGAAATCAGGAAAATTGAAATAGAGCGTGAAAAACAGGATGGTGAAATAAGAGCATTAAGGGCAACTTTAAAAAGCTATCAGAATCAGAAGGCTGATATTGAAAAAGAATTAATAAGCATAAGAAGTGAAAAAGATACTATTGATAATAAGATAGAGAGTTTAAAGAATGAAACAGGTGTAGAAAATTTTAGAGAAAAGAATACAGAAATAAGAGAGAATGAAATAGAAAGAAACAATATTTCAAATGAAATAAATAAAAATAGAAAATACCTTGAAAGTCTTAATGAAGAAAAAGAAAGATGCAGACATGAAATAAATCTTTTAAATGAAGAAATAGTAAAGAAGAACACAGAAATAGAATCTTATGAAATTAATAAAAGAGAAAAGATTAAATCAATAAAAAGCAAAGCAGGCAGTGGGGATAATCTTGATGAACTTTTATCTAAGATAGAAGCTGAAATAAAACTTATAAATAGCAATTATGATAATGCTGAAAAAATGAAGGCTGAAATCGAGAATATATTCAAGGAATATAGTGAAAAACTTATATCTTCAGAAAGCAATGACAGAGCATTAAGCCTAAGGAAGGAAAATGAAAAAGAAACTATGAATTCTGCACTGGCTAGTGAAAATTTTAACTCTAAAGAAGATGCTGAGAAAAGTTTAGTTTCCAGAGAAGAACTAGTGAGATTAAAGGAAGAAGTAGAATCATATAGAGAAAATATAAGTAAAATTCAAGGGGCTATAGGAAGTCTTAAAGAAAAGATTGGAGAAAGAAGTATAAGCAGAGAACAGTATGATAATCACAAATTATTGAAGAATTTAAAAAGTGAAGAAGTAAAAAAAGTTAATGAAGAAATAATAAGACTAAAAGATGAAGTCATACGTATTGGTGATAAGCTTAAGGAGCAGAAGGGATTGCTTGAAGAAAAGGGAAGACTTGAACATAAGCTTGGAATTTTAAAAGATCTTGAGAAATTATTTAAAGGTAAAAAGTTTGTAGAATTTGTTGCAGCACACCAGCTGAAATATATATCATTAGAAGCTTCAAGAAGATTAAAGGAAATAACTCATGGAGTATATGGGCTTGAAGTTGATGAGAATGGTAAATTTATAATAAGGGATTATAAAAATGGCGGGGCAAAAAGAGATGCAAGTACATTATCTGGAGGAGAAACTTTTCTTGCATCATTATCATTAGCACTTGCATTATCGGCTCAGATACAGCTTAAAGGAACAGCTCCGCTTGAATTATTTTTCTTAGATGAAGGCTTTGGAACCCTTGATGATGAACTTCTGGAAGTTGTAATGTCTTCTTTAGAACAGATTCATAATGATAAGCTTAAAGTAGGGATAATAAGTCATGTGGAGAGTATTAAGAACAGAGTTCCAGTAAAGCTTATAATTTCTCCTGCTGAATCGGGAAATGGTGGAAGTAAAGTAAAAATAGAACGCAGCTAATTGAAACAGTAATTAAAAATTTAGTACAAATATGAATAAAAATATTCAAAAATGGAATATAAAGTGATATAATGGACGTGTAAAACATAGAAAATAAGGTAATATAAACAAGATGGATTAGAGGCGAAGAAAATGTTAAGTTTTAGTAGCAAATTAATCTTATCTTTTCACAATTCTTCAGATAAGACTAATCATTATAAGCATATAGAACCTTATGATTATTATATGCCTGTATGTTCAATTCATCGTAAGCTCATGATTTAAATAATCTAAGCATAAAAGAATTAATTAAATGTTAAGGATAATTTAAAGGAGGATGTTTACAATGGAGGAACTAGTATTAAGAAAAAGAATTAAAGGACAAGGACATAGTGCAAGGAAAGACAGAAGAAGTGGAATGATTCCAGGAGTTATTTACGGAAAAGAAATTGGAAATGAATTATTTGATGTAAATGTAACTGATTTAGAAAAGGAATTAGCAGTTTCAGGACAATATGGAGTATTAAAATTTAATCTTGATGGTCAAAAAGGAACTGCAGTAATTAAAGAACTTCAAAAAAATCATTTTGGAAACAAAGTAATTCATTTGGATTTAGAAGAAATATCAGATAAAGAAAAGATGACTACAGAAGTAGGTATAAAGATTTCAGGAAAAGGACTTCTTGAAAGCAAGGGATTAATCTTACAAGTTCAAAAGGATTTAGTAAAGGTTACTTGTACAGCAGCAGATTTACCTAAGGAATTTGATTTAGATGTATCTGAAGCAACAGCAGGAACAGTATATACATTAAAAGATTTGAATATCAGTGAAAATGTAACTGTTGATGATGATTTGGGAAGTGTAATCGGATCTGTCATAGTAGATGAAAGAGAAGAAGATGACAGTGAAGAAGAATCAACAGAAGAATAAATTTATTATAGAAGCAGTATTTATATTTTAACTGCTTCTATTTTTATTTAAAAACTTTCATTTATAATGAATAAAAATTCCTTAAATGAGAAATAATTAAAAAATGATTAGTGATTATGAGATTTTAAGGAGGAGATTCAATAAATGGAAGAATTAGTTTTGAACAAGAGAGTTAAAAATACAAGTAATAGTGCTAAGAAGGAAAGAAAACAAGGATTAATTCCTGGGATTATATATGGAAAAGAACTTGGAAATCTTATGTTTGAAATTGGAGAAATGGATTTAGTAAGTGAATTAAAAACATCAGGAGAGCATGGGGTTGTTAATTTTAATTTAGATGGATATAATGGTACAGCTGTAATAAAAGATGTTCAGAAGGATTCTATAACACATAAAATTATGCATATAGATTTGGAAGAAGTACGCCCAGATAGAGACATAGTAGCAGAAGTGCCTATTAGATTTAATGGGAAAGATTTCTTGGGAGAAAAAGGTGTTGTTTTACAGAGTCAAAAAGATTATGTTAAAGTATCATGTAAGCCGGAAGATTTACCTAAAAGTATTGATATAGATGTAACAAAAGCAAAGATAGGCACTGTTTATAAACTTTCTGATTTAGAAATAGGAAATGAAATTTCAATATTAGATGATTTATCATCTATATGCGCATCAGTAGTTAAGGAGCAGTTTATTCCAAGTGAAGATGAAATAATTATTGAAGAAAATGAATAAAAAATTTCTACAAAATATTATAATGGAAAATGTAAATAATTATATAAGTAACAATTTTGTGTAGATTAATGTAAAAATATAAGTTATAATAGATACCAGCATATGCCTTTTAAAAAAAATGGAATGTTGGTTATCTTTTTTATAAAAAAATTAGCAATTTATTAATGCTCATATATACTATAAAATAAAAAAATAGTATAAATTTCAGTATATTATATAATAATTAGTGATTAACAATTAAGGCTTATTTGGGATTTTTTTTAATTTAACAAAATAAAAAATATGAAATCTGTGCTAAATAGTATATATTACGACAAATAAGTTTTACGCTAATATTTAATTTATTATTATAGAATTTTAAAAGTATTTTTTATTATAAACAAATATTGTATAATATTACTGAGAAAAGATGGGGAGGGAACTTAAATGAACTATAAAGAAAAATATAACACATGGCTTAATTCAGATATTATAAATGAGGAAACTAAAAATGAATTAAGAAGCATATCTGATGAAAAAGAAATCGAAGATAGATTTTATCAGGATTTGGATTTTGGAACAGGTGGATTAAGAGGAATAATTGGTGCAGGATCAAATAGAATGAACATTTATACAGTTGCAAAAGCTACACAAGGATTTGCAAACTATTTAAATGATAATTTTAAAGATCCTTCAGTTGCAATTGCTTATGATTCAAGAAATATGTCAAAGGAATTCGCAAAATCAGCTGCTTTAACATTATGTGCTAATAATATTAAAGTTTATTTATATGAAAGTTTAAGACCAACACCAGTATTATCATTCACAGTAAGGCAATTAAAGTGTGCTGGTGGTATAGTAATAACTGCATCACATAATCCAAAGATATATAATGGATATAAGGTATACGATGAATTTGGAGGACAAGTCACTGATGCAAAAGCCAATACTATAATCAACTGTGTAAATGCTGTAGATGATTTCTCAAAGATAAAGAATATGGATGAAAATGAAGCATTAGAAAAAGGATTATTGAAATACATTGGTGAAGATGTAGACAATATTTATTATGAAAAAGTTAAGGGGTTAGCTATAAGAACTGACTTAATTAAAGAAAAAGCATCTACATTAAATGTTATATATACACCAATCCATGGTTCAGGAAATATTCCAGTAAGAAGCGTATTAAAGCAATTAGGATATACTAATGTAAAAGTAGTTAAAGAACAGGAATTACCTGATGGAAATTTCCCAACAGCATCTTATCCTAATCCAGAAAATCCAGATGTATTCAAATTAGCATTGAAAATGGCTGAAACTGAAAATCCAGATATAATTTTTGGTACAGATCCTGATTGTGATAGAATCGGTGTTGTCGTAAAAGAAAGCAGTGGGGAATATAAAGTTTTAACAGGAAACCAAACAGGTTTACTATTAACTCATTATGTGTTAAGTTCATTAAAGGAAACAAATAAGCTTCCTAAGAATGGTGTTGTAATAAAGACTATAGTAACTACTGAAGGTGCTAGAGCTATAGCTGAGGATTTCGATGTTGAGCTTATGGATGTTTTAACTGGATTTAAATATATAGGAGAAAAGATAAGAGAGTTCCAAGAATCTGGTGATAAGACTTATTTATTTGGATTTGAAGAAAGCTATGGATATCTTGCAGGTAATTTCGTAAGAGATAAGGATGCTGTAATTGCATCAATGTTAGTCTGTGAAATGGCTCTTTACTATAAGCAACAAGGAAAGACTCTTTATGAAGCATTAATTGAATTATATGAAAAGTATGGATATTTTAAAGAACAATTAGTATCATTGGAATTAAAAGGTAAAGAGGGACAGGAAAAAATAGCTGCATGTATTGAAGCTTTAAGAAATGATCCTATAACTGAAATAGATGGAGTAAAAGTAGTTAAAAACTTAGATTATAAATTAAGTATTGAAAATGATATAGCAACTAACACTCAGCATGTTATTAATCTTCCAAAATCAAATGTATTAAAATACATTTTATCTGATTCTTCTTATTTTGTAGTAAGACCATCAGGTACTGAACCTAAGATGAAAGTTTATTTAGCTGTAAAAGGAAACAGCTTAGAAAATGCAGAAAGTGAAATTGCTAGATTCAAAGAAAGCGTAATGAAAATAATTAATAATAAATTAAATTAGTTGTTTTATTAAAAGTTGCTGCCAATAATGATGGCAGCAATTTTTATGTGATAAATTATTATATATAAAGGTATAGGAAAAGACTGTTGGAGAATCTCCAACAGTTAAATATTATGCAGATATTTAAATGATTCTTATTTGATTTATGTAATATTAAAGTATAATATTGATTTTAAACGTAAACATATTTAAATTATTTGTGAAGTTTTAACTATTAGCTGAATAAGTGATATAATATAAATTTGAAACATGAACTATAAATTTATATACAAAAGTATTAAAATTAATTAATTTAGATTATAATATAAAATATAATTCATAAAATACGTAAATTTATATTTTATATAGAAATAAAAATGAAAGTTGAAATCTTGTTGGACTTCAATATGTGAATAACTAAGAAGTCTGATTAAAGTTTTTAATAAAACCAAAGAATTGATACGAGGTGCCTGATGAGTAATTATAAAACAATGTATAAAGATAAATTAAGTAAAATGTTATTTCTTGAAGTAGATCAGAATGGTTTTAAGAAGAGTATAAATATGCCAGAGTATGTTGAATTTAAAAATAAAGATTTATATATTCCAATAAGTGCAGATTATGTTACTCATAATGCTAATAATGAATTAAGGTTAAGTAATCTTCCAATATATTATTTTATTGAAGGTATGTTTACAGCTTTTGGAGCAGATCCTAATATAAGATATATCGATGATTATGGTATAATATTAACATATATTCCAGATAGTGAAGAATGTGTTAAAAGTATTATTGCTGACAAAATAAAACAGGACAATCTTGAAGATGCATATGTATTGCTAAAAGGTCTTTACAGATATACTGAAGAAGAAGACATAATGATAAAATTATTAAGTGTTGGAGAGGCAATAAGGGAAAAAGATTCTGGATTTACTGAATTATTAAGTGAAGATATTGATTTATGTAAAGAAAAATTCTTTAAATGTCCTGAGCCATATTTATATAATGCACTTATTTTAAAAGATGATGGAGACTTTAAAGGAGCACAAGTAGAAATACATGAATATATAAATAAAGGTGGAAAGATTACTCCAGAAATAAAAAATATAGTTAATGATATTGAAAATATAAGCACTTATGAAAATGCAGTTGAACTTGTAAAAGATAATCCAGAAAAAGCAATAGAGCTTTTTACTCCATTAAGTGAACAATTTTCAGATAATCCGTTAATATACTATTACCTTGGAGTATGTTATAGAAAAATTCAACACTATAACAAGGCAATACATTATTTAAATAAAAGTATGTCAATAGAGTCTGGAATACTTGAAGTTGTAAATGAACTTGGAATGAATTATGCATGTTTAAATGAGTATGAAGAAGCAATTAAATATTTTAAGAAAGCTTTCGAAGCCTCTAAAGAAGTTGAGATATGTACTAATATTGTAATGTGTTATTATAATTTAGGCGATATGGAGCAGGCAAAATTAAATTTAGAAATAGCTAAAAAGCTTGCACCTGAAGATGAAATAGTAATAGAAATAGATCAAATGATAAATAGAACTAAATAGATTTAAGTTTAAAATAATATGTAGTTTTTAATCCGTATGTAAGAATATGGAGTGCAGGAGTAGATATGTTTACAAGAATACTGTATTTTAATATCTTTAATAAAGATAAAGAAAGTCTTATGAATTATATTGAAGGACTTGATAAAGTAAATATAATTTCAGGAAATCCTGAAGTACTTTTTAATGGATTAAATGATGAAATGCTGTTAAAGAGTTTTAATGATGAGGATTCACTTATAATACCAGATGGAGTGGGAACTGTAATTGCATCAAAATTGATAAACAATCCTGTTAAAGAAAAAATAGCAGGAATTGATGTGGTAAAAGAAGTTCTTATAAAAGCAGATAAGGAACAAAAATCGGTTTATTTCCTAGGAGCAAAAGAAGATGTTGTCATAAAGTGTGTAGAGAATATAAAAAGGGATTATCCCAATTTAAAGATAGCTGGATATCATAATGGATATTTTGATATAAATAATTGTGATGATATTATAAGAGACATACAGAAAAACAAACCATGGGCAGTATTTGTAGCAATGGGTTCTCCAAGGCAGGAAATATTCATAGAAAAAATAAAGAATATTACTGATACGAAAATTTTTATGGGCGTTGGAGGAGTCTTTGATATATTTGCAGGTAACTTGAAAAGAGCTCCTGAATGGATGATTTCTTTAGGCCTTGAATGGTTATACAGGGTAGCAAAAGAACCATTCAGAATAAAGCGATTAATTTCAATACCTAAGTTTTTATTAGTAGTATTAAAAAATAGAAAAGCAGGAAAGTAGCAATATAGGTGGAATATGAAAAAGGAAAGCAGTTTAATTAAGTCTACATTTATAATTATGATAGTATCTGTTGTAAGCAGGGGTGTAGGCTTCATAAGGGATATGCTTATTGCAAAAGGTTTTGGTGTAGGCATATATACAGATGCCTATAATATAGCAGTTACTATACCAGAAACTATTTTTACATTGATAGGTCTTGCTATTTCAACTGCTTTTCTTCCTATGTTAAGCAGGGTAAGAGCTAAAAAAGGCCAGAAAGAGATGTACAATTTTGCTAATAATATAATTAATATTCTTTTTATAGTATCTATAATCTTTTTTGTTATAAGCAGTATTTTTGCTAAAGAAATAGTAGGCATTCTGGCAGGTGGATTTTCGGAAGAAGCATTAATTATAGCAACAAGACTTACAAAGATAACTTTATTGAATATTTTATTTTTATCAATAAATGCGTGCTTTACATCACTTCTTCAGGTTAATGAAGATTTTGTTATTCCATCTATTTTGGGATTGTTTTTCAATCTGCCAATGATAGTATATTTATTAGTTTTTAAACAATACGATATTGTAGGATTAACTATAGCAAATGTTATTGGTAATTTTTTTAGGGTTGTAGTACAAATTCCATCATTATTAACTCATGGCTACAGATTTAAATTTTTTATAAATATAAAAGATACAAGGCTTAAAGAAATTTTAGTATTGATTCTGCCTGTTATGATAGGTGCTGGAGCTAATTCACTTAATATGATTGTTGACAAGAAGATAGCATCATCTCTTCCTGTAGGAGCTATATCTTCACTTGATTATGGTCAGAAGCTGGTTATATTTATAAATACAATCATAACAACTTCAATATCAAGTGTAGTCTATCCTATTATGGCAAACATGAGAAGCAATGGAGACGATAAAGGATTTATTGAAACATTAAAAAAATCAATAATTTATTTAGCAATTTTATTGATTCCTATTACTATAGGAGTATTAATATTTGGAAGAGAGATAGTTGAAATTGTTTATGGAAGAGGGCAGTTTGATGAATATGCAGTAACTATGACGACTGCTGCATTTATAGGATATGGTGTAGGTATATTTTTTACCGGTGTTAGAGATATATTAAATTCTACGCTATTTTCAATGGGCAAAACTAAAATTACTACTTTTAATGGAATTGTAGGTGTTGTGTGCAATATATTATTAAATATAATTTTATCAAGATATTTTGGTGTTCTTGGAATAGCACTTGCATCTGTTATTGCAATGATCATAACATCAATTCTATTATTAAGAAGCATTATAAAGATAGAAAATGGGTTCAAAATTAAAGACTTAGTATATAAAATTTTAAAAATATCATGCAGCTCTTTTATTATGGGAGTGTGTATTATACTTATAGTTAACAATATAGAAAATAAAGTTAATTCAATAATTGTTCTTGGTATAGGAAGTATTATTGGAATGATCATATATTTTGGCTTTTGTTATATGCTGAAATTACAAGAAATAATTGAATTAAAAAATATGATTTTAAAAAGAATAAAAAAACAGTAAAAGCCATGTATAAAATATATAAAGAAAAATGGTAAATAGGAGGAACACATGAAGATATTATTTATTGCCTGTTACTCTCCACTTATAAATAATTCAGCAGCAATTGAAACTCTACAATATTTAAATAAGCTAAGTGAAAGAGGAAACAATGAAGTTCACCTTTTAACTGTGAATTTTCCGAAGGATTCAGTTTATTATGATGAAGAATTGTTAAACATGATGAATAAGAAAATAAAACTTCATTTGGTTGATGGTGGAATAATATTTAAGAAGCTTATGCCTAAAAAGTCTTTAGATAAAAATAGAGAAGTCAATACTAAACAGAGTAACGGATTACTAAAGAATATTTTAAGAAAAGTAAAAAATTCACTTGTTATTCCTGATATGTATTATGGATGGTCAAAAAAGGCAGGTGCATATGGAAAGATATTAATGGAAAAGGAAAAGTTTGATGTGATTTTTTCTATGCATGAGCCGCCATCCTCTCATTTATGTGGATACGAAATAAAGAATGCAAATAAGGATATACCATGGATTACATATTGGAGTGACCCATGGCTTAAAGACTCATCAAGGCAGAATTCATTTATTATTAAAAAGATAATTGAGAAAAGAATGGAAAAGAAAATTGTACATTTAGCTGATAAATTTATTTTTGTAACACAGTCTAATAGGGATGAGTATCTAAAAGATTATAGTGAACTTAGAAATGGTTCTAAAAAGAGTTTTATACTAAATAGAGGATTTGATTCAAGACTTTATTATAAATTAGCTTTTGAAGAACCACCTAAATTGATAGACAAAAATAAAATCAATATAATATATACAGGGGAAATATTCTCCAAATTAAGAGATATAAAGCCATTTGTTACAGCATTAGAACAAATAAGAAAAGAAGACAGAGAAACTTATAATATGCTTAATGTTTTATTCTTTGGAAATATTGATGATATAGAAGGTAAGAAAAAACTTAAGAGCTTAGAGATAGCAAATGTTTCAGGAAGAATTCCATTTAATGAAGCACTTAAATATATGCTTAATGGAGATATACTTCTTTTATTTGGTAATAAAAATTCTAAACAGATACCAGCAAAAATCTATGATTATTTTGGTGCGAAGGGCAGAATATTCGTAATTTATGGTGATGAAAATGATCCAATCCGATCTGTTGTAGAGAATAATGAGAAGTGTATTGTTACACTTAATAATGTTAAAGAAATAAAAGAGAAGATATATGATATGGTTAATATGTTTAAATGTGGAGAATTGGAATGTGCTTCAGATTTAAATTATGAGTGGGATTCTATTGTTGAAAAATTAAATAAGATTTTAATGAATGAGGAGTGATTAAATGCATATAATGGTAATTCCCTCATGGTATGCAACTTCACAAAATAAAGTTCATGGAAGCTTTTTTAAAGAACAATTCAAGGCACTTTCAAAAGCAGGTATAAAAGTTACGGTTGCATATAATGAAATCTGGCCAATAACAAGGATTGGCAGAGTTGGGGAGAAAAGAGGAATTCAATATTCTATAGAAGACAATTTAAATACTTATAGATATAAGGATTTTAATTATTTCCCTAAGAATCCTATGATGTTTAAAAGTTTTAATAAAAGAATGGATAAACTGTATAAGGAAATAGTCAAAAGAGAAGGAAAAGTTGATATAATTCATGCACATTCTGCTTTTTGGGGTGGTATTTCAGCACATTATATAAGCAGGAAATATAATATACCGTTGGTTTTGACAGAACATTCATCTTTAAAATATGCTAAATATGCAAAAGACAGCTATAAGAAATATATTTATAAGACATATGATGATGCTGACTGTTTAATAGCAGTAGGAAATGGATTGAAACAGGAAATGGAGAATTATACTCATAATCAAATCAAGGTTATTTATAATATGGTTGATTTAGATAGATTCTCTGGTGAGTGTAAGGAAAATTTAAATAATAATGATAAAACTACTTTTAATCTATTTTCATGTGCATTTCTTGAAGAAGGAAAAGGCATGGAATTATTAATAAAAGCATTTTCAGAAGTATTCAAAGGAAAAGATGCAATTCTCAGAATAGGAGGAGATGGCTCTTTAAGAAATGAGCTGCAGGAACTTATACGAAAGTCAGCTATGGAAAAGCAAATCATGCTTTTAGGAGCACTTTCAAGAGATGAAGTTGCAGAAGAAATGAGAAGATGTGACAGTTTTGTACTTGCATCAGAACATGAAACCTTTGGCGTAGTTTATATTGAGGCTTTAGCATGTGGTAAACCTGTTATAGGAACCTATAATGGTGGAGCTGAAGATATAATTAAAGATTATAATGGAATTATAGTTGAAAAAAATAATATAGAAAAGCTTAAAAATGCATTAATAAAAATGAAAAATGATTATAAAATTTATGATAAGAATGAAATAAGGGAAAAAACTATTCTTAGCTATTCAGAAAGTGTATTAGTGGAAAAGCTAAAAGGAGTGTATAAAGAAGTATATGAAAGATAAATTAGAGTATATGTACAAATTTATAGATAATAAATTTTATTTCAGATTATTTTATTTATTTGTAAGTTTAAGCAT
>JBJEJM010000227.1:38738-45461 GCA_051878075.1 Clostridium sp.
AAAGAGATAAATATAATAACAAAGTTTTATGCAGTTTTTATGTTTATAGCATCATCAATTTCACTTTTAATGAAAGTTTTTGATAAATCAATTATAATTGGAGAAACTATTTTTGAAGGAAGCAGAGCAGGAATTTTTGAAAATCCTAATGCAATATCAATTGCAGCATCAATAGCAATTGTTATGAGCATATATATGCATCATACTGAGAAAAAATATAAATTAAAATTTTTCTGGATTATAAATATTTTAATTCAAGCAGTGACAATGATTTTATTTAATGGACGAAGTTCATATCTTGTAGTGATAGCAGTTATATATTGTTTTGTATTTATTTACAGCGGAAACAAGTATATACGAGGATTTCTAGTAGTACTTCCTGTTATAGCATGTATTGCTGTGGTCAGTGTAGAGCAGGACTATATCAGGGATTTTACTAGTGGTAGAACTAGTCTATGGGAATCGGCTTCCATAGTAATCAAGGACAATCCTGTAACAGGAGTTGGATATAATGATATGATTGAAGCTGTAACAAATGCAAGGGAAACAGATGATCTGCCAGGGCTTGCAACTGGAAGACTTCACAATATATATGTTGAGACAGCAGTAGTTAATGGTATAATATCTTTATCATTACTTTTAATTTTTATCATTCTGCTTTTAATTTTCATAATCAATCACATTGATCACTTAAGGAAGAAAGAAAAATTTGAAATGACTGTATTGACTTCTATTATTGTTGGAATTCTTGCAGTTAATCTATTTGAAAGTAACTTAATATATATAATAAGCTTTATCTCAATGATATTCTGGATATATGCAGGATACTTGATATCTATAATAGGAAATAGAAATATAGAATAAATAATTAACATAAGAATAAGGGGGAGACTATATAATGAAATTTTGCGATTATACTATTAAAAAATTTATTTGTGATTTAGAATCAGATATGCCTGCACCAGGTGGTGGAAGTGTGGCAGGTCTTATAGCAGCTTTATCAGGAGCTTTAAATTCAATGGTTTATTCATTAACAGTAGATAAGAAGAGCTATAGGAATTTAGATGAAGAAACTCAGAGTATGATAAAGAATTTTCAAGAAAAGAGTTTAGAATTTTCTAAGAGAAGCCTTCAATTAATGGATGAAGATAGAGAAAACTTCTTAAAACTTATGGATTGTTATAAAATGCCTAAGGAAACTGAAGAAGAAAAGTCCATAAGAAAAGAAGCATTGAGAGAAAATACTATAAAATCAATGGAAGCTCCACTGGCATTAGCAAGAGAATGTGTAAAGTTTTATGAAAACTTAGATGTGATGGCACAGTATGGTAATAAGATGTTATTATCAGACTTGGGGATATCAGCTATTTTGCTTCATAGTGCAATAGAAAGTTCTATAGTGAATGTAAAAGTTAATCTTAATGGTCTAAGAAATGAAGAATTTTTTGAAGATTATGATAAAGAGATAGAAAGTATTTATGAAACTTCAATTAAAGAGAAAAATAGGATTTCAGAAATAGTTAATAAAGTTATCTATTCATAAAAATATTTAGTTAGAGCTGTCTTGTAGTTAATTGTTATAATTAATTATAAGACAGCTCATTTTATATATGTAGAAAAGTATATAACTTTAAATAGAATAGGATTATTCTATTGGTTCCCCATTAAAATTTTTGTATTGAGATTTGTTTTTTGGATTACCTACATTATTTTGTTGTTCATGTAATATTCGCCTTCTTTCACCTTTCTGCATAGGATTACAACTACCATTTTTATTTGTTGCCATACTCTTTCCACTTCCTTTCAAATGTATTTTATGTGGAGATTAAAAATTAATACATTACAAGGCAATATTAAAATTCAGCATAAATCATTAATAAAAAATAAAAAGAATATATTGGTATAATTTATACAGTAACGATTGAAAAATATAGTATGTATGGGATATAATAATAATGAAAATATTTTAATAAAACTAAAGAGATTGGAGAGCAGTATTGTGGAAGAAAAGAATTACCCAATTATAATAAAGAAGAAAAATTCTTTTATGCTTATGGCTGTAATTGCTGAGTTTTTTGTAGCATTAGTTTATGGAATAATTTACGGATTTACAAATTTATTATTCGTATGTTTTTTATTTGTTGCAATAATTACATTACTTTCAGTATGGGTAGAGTATAGCAGAGATATTTACTTAAAAGAAAATAAAATTGAATTTTATTCAAATAAAGATTTACTTAAGAAAATTAAGTATAGCAGTATAGTATCATTAGATGTTGAACATGGAGAAGAAGCTAAAGATAAGAAAAAAGAGTTCTTTACTATAAAATATAATGAGACAAGCACTAAAAAGAGCAAAAATAAAGAACCTAAAATAAAAAAATATTATCTAAGTTCTTCATGGTATACTGCAAATGATTTCAAAATGATTAAAGACATAATTAAATCAAAGAATACTAATGTAAAGATTGATGAAAATTTAAAGAAATATACAAAAGAAAAATAAAAAATGCAGCTTATAAACTGCATTTTTTATTTTTCTAATTACAAGATAAATCATTTAATGATTTAAATTCATAACCAGAATCTTGAAGGTTTTTTATTACTTGTTCCAGAATTTTAGTGTTTGTATCAGAAACAGCATGAAGGAGCATTATACATCCAGGATGAGCACCATTTGTTATTTTAGTAATACCTTTTTCTTCAGATGGCTGATCCTTAATAAGCCAGTCTTTATATGCAAAGCTCCAGAAAATTGTTTTGTACCCTAATTGTTTTGTCATGGCTAAAGATTCCTGAGAATATTTACCCATTGGTGGTCTGAAAAATTTTGGCATATCCTGCCCGATAAGTTCTTTATAAGCATCTTCAACTCCAGTCAATTCAGCTTTGAATTTTTCGGGATCATGAATTTGAGCCATTGATGGATGATGTACACTATGATTACCGACTATGTGTCCTTCATTGACCATTCTTTTAATCAATTCAGGCTCTTTATCTATGTATGGTTTTACAACAAAGAAAGCAGCAGGTACATTAAGTTTTTTTAAGATATCAAGTATCTTATTAGTATTACCATTTTCATAACCCTCATCAAATGTCAGATATATTACTTTATCAGAATCATTTCCTAGATAATATGCATCATTTTCATTTAAGAAAGAAGCAGATTCTTTTGGTGGTTCTGCTGGATTATCTTTTCCTTTGCCAACATAATACCAATTTAATTCACCCTGATCATTTGAGAATGTAAATGTATCCTCAAAATCTTCCATATCGTAAATATCACCTAATGCACCATCTTCTAAAAAATATTCTTCATCATAAATGTCATTTACACTATGTACAGAATAAGCGGAAATAGGAATAACAAGATTTGAGCTTATGCTTAGTGATAGTGAGAAAGCTAATGTGTATTTAAGCATTTTACTTATCAAATATACCACCTTCAATTTATAAAAATTTGTATTAATAGTTATATTATTTGTAATTAACAAAATAAAACTCATGGTAATTTATATGTAGTAATGTTGAAATAAGAATACATCTAGAGTATAATTTTAAAAGGTGTAATTATTTTAGATTTAAAAATATTAAAAGATTATATAAAGTTATATATTGGAAAGGAATGTACATAGATGAAATTAGGTATGGTAGGTCTACCAAACGTAGGTAAGAGCACATTGTTTAATGCAATAACAAAAGCTGGAGCAGAATCAGCTAACTATCCATTCTGTACTATAGAGCCAAATGTTGGAGTTGTAAGTGTACCAGATAAAAGATTAGACGTATTAGAAAAAATGTATAATACTAAGAAAAAAGTTTATACTGCAATAGAATTCTATGATATAGCAGGATTAGTTAAAGGTGCATCAAAAGGTGAAGGTTTAGGAAATAAGTTCTTAGCTAATATAAGAGAAGTTGCAGCAATAGTTCATGTTGTAAGATGTTTTGATGATGAAAATGTTGTTCACGTTGAAGGAAGCATTGATCCAATAAGAGATATAGAAACAATAAATTTAGAATTAATCTTCTCAGACTTAGAAATTCTTGAAAGAAGAATGGAAAAGACTGTTAAACTTGCAAGATCAGGTGATAAGACTGCAAAATTTGAGTATTCAGTAATGGAAAAGATAAAGGCTCAATTAGAAGCTAATAAACCAGCAAGAACAGCTGATTTATCAGATGAAGAAGCAGCATTTGTAAAGGGATTATTCTTAATAACTTCTAAACCAGTTTTATATGCATGTAATATTTCAGAAGATGATGTTATGGAAGGCAACTTTAATAACGATTATGTTAAAAAAGTTAAAGAATATGCAGCTACTGAAAATTCAGAAGTAATAGTTGTAAGTGCTAAAATTGAAGAAGAAATGTCAGGACTTGAAGATGATGAAAAAGCAGAAATGCTAGCTGAATATGGATTAGAAGAATCAGGCCTTGATAAATTAATTCAAGCTAGTTATAAACTTTTAGGACTTATGAGTTTCTTAACAGCAGGTGTTCAAGAAGTAAGAGCATGGACTATAAAGAGAGGAACTAAAGCACCACAAGCTGCAGGTAAAATCCATAGTGATATTGAAAGAGGATTTATCAGAGCAGAAGTAATTGGATATGATGATTTAGTTGAATGTGGTTCAGAAGCAGCTGCAAAAGAACATGGAAAATTCAGACTTGAAGGTAAAGACTATGTTATGCAGGATGGGGATGTTGTTAACTTTAGATTTAATGTTTAATAATAATTCACAATTTAGATAGTTGTTTAATTAAAGATATCTCTAGTGAAATAATTATATATTGTTTCACTAAGAGATATTTTTAACATTTATAAAATTACAAAGGGAAAATATGTCTTAATAATCAAAATATACAAAATGTTAAGAGTGACAAAATGTAGATTTTTATATTAATATTTGATAAAATAAAATTTAGTATCAATGAAAAACTAAAGGAGGGATTTTTTGATACAAAAAAATTCGGGAAATGATAAGAGTATTTTTAAGAATAAGTATTTTATTCCTGTCATTTCAATAGCTATTTATATATTTATAGCTGTTATAATTTCAGTAGCTGTTAAATTTGCCACGGTGACTGAAGATACTAATGTTTCAATAGCAGCAAATAGTGGAGAAGAAGCTTTCTTTAATGGAAAGTATGATAGTGCAGTTTCAGAATATACCTCATTACAGGAAAAAAGTGACTGGCCTTTATGGAATATGAAGATAAGTGAAATATATTCTATTCAAGGAAGTTATAAAAAATCTAATGAATTAATCCAAAAAGTTTATGATTCAAGAAATAAAATTATTGATACTGAAAATACGAAATCTGAAGAACTTTTAGAAAAAGATATGGAATTAGCTAATTCTATAGTATTTAATTTATTTGTAAATGGTGAATATGAGAAATCATTAGAATATGGAGAATTATTTTTGCAGCATTATCCTGAAAATGAAAATCTGCTTAAAACTATGTTTCCAGTATATATTGCTAATACTCATAACGATAAGGCACAATCTATAATTGATATTTTTACTGAAAAAGAAGATATCAATGCATTAATAACAGCAGCTAAAATGAATATGCTGACTGAAAAGTATGAGAAGGGTTTAAAGCTTTTAAAAAAAGCATATGATTTAGATCCAGATAATATTGAGATATTTGATTCAATAGAGTATGCTGCTAGATATAATAAAAATAATATTTTAAATTCGTTAAGAAAATTAATGAATAATGATGATGTTGTATATAAGTTATTTTTAGCAAAAGTATATTCAATGGATGTTAGTGACACAGAAAAATGTGAGAAAATTATTGGTGAACTTGATGATGATTTTTCTGGGAATATAAATTATTTGTTTATTAAAATGAAAATGTACATAAATAAAGATGAAAAAAAAGAAGCTGATAATGTATTAGATAAAATAATAGAATCTAATGAAAATACATTTATAGGTGAGTATGCAGAATCACTTAAGCTTTATTATGAAAAAAAATATGATGAATCATTAAAACATGCTAAAAAGAGTGTACTTCTTAATAGGGATTATGTGAAAACATACAGCACTCTTATTCCATCAATTTTATTAGAACAGAAAAAAACAACAGAAGAAGAACCATATTTAAGAACTGCTTTAGTGAAAGAACCATTTAATTTTGATATTCTTGTAACAACTGCAGAGTATTATAAGGATATAATTAAGGACAGCAGTAAGGCATTACATTATTACACATTAGCTTCAAAAGTAAATCCAAGCAATGCAGAAGTCCTTTATAAGATGGCATTGATTCAGCATAATAATCAAAGAGATGATGAAGCAATAGATTTACTGAAGAAAAGTATTAAGGTTAATAATAATGAAGCTAAATATCATAGAGCATTAGGTGCTATTTATTTAGAAAAAGAGAAAAATGAAGAAGGTATTGCACAAATAAGAAAGGCATACAGCATTGATGAAAATGATATAGGGACATTAAACAATGCAGCATACTATTATATTTATGTTGAACATGACATTAACAGGGCAATGTCCAATATTAAAGCAGCATATGAGGGGGTTAAAGGAACTACACCAGATTCTGAAAAAGAAATAATAACAGATAATTATAATAGAATAAAAGTTATTTATGATTCATCTAAAAGTAATTCTTCGTCAAAAAATCATGGAGTAGTATCAGAGTTGAAATTAATTTATTAAATTATTAAGGATTATATCATCAAAA
>JBJEJM010000228.1:0-7794 GCA_051878075.1 Clostridium sp.
AGAAAACATTTTTCTGAACAAGGAATAGATATTTCACATTTATTAGATTCAACTGGAAGAAAATATAGGTATGTTTCAGAAGATATATATGAAAATTCTTTAACTATGGCCGTACAAGCTTCCCAAAAAGTATTGGAAAGTACAAATATAGATCCAAAAGAAATAGGTTTACTTGTATTTGTATCTACTACACCAGAATATTTATGTCCTACAAATGCATTAAAAATACATAGAATTCTAAACTTAAATAAAAAAGCGGCAGCTTATGATATGAATGCTAATTGCTGTGGGATGTTAATTGCAATGAATCAAATTTGTAAAGTAATGAAATTTGATACTAGCATAAAGTATTCTTTAATTATTGGTTCCGATCAATTGTTTAGATATGCTGATAAAACAGATCCTTTTGCATATAGTAATTATGGTGAGTCTGCATGTGCAGTTTTACTTGAAAATTTAGATGACTCACCTTCAGATTTCAAAGACAGTTCATCTTCTGTAGATACTTCAGTAATTGATTTTACGAAATTTCCATCTGGTGGATTTTCTGAATTTATTTCATCTAATAATTATATTGATAAAAATAAAATGATACTTAAATCTAGAGATTTGAGTAAAACACATTTTTTGCAAGGTTCTCAAGATAGTATAGATGCTGTACATTTAATAAATAATCTTATATTAAGAAATAATCTTAAAAAAGCTGATATAAAATTATATTGTTTATCACAAGTATCAAAAAAAGCTATTGATAGAATTAGAGAATCATTAGAAGAATCTGAGGAAAAATTTCCATTTATAGGAGATGAGTATGGTTATACTGGAGTTACGAGTCCATTTATTGCTTTAGCTGACTCCATAACAAAGAATAAAATTAAACGCGGTGATTATGTTATATTATGGACAATTGGTGCTGGAATAATAACATCAGCAACTCTAATAAGATACTAAATTAAGTTTAAATTGTATATAATAATACAATATGGACAAGCTTGGAAAGAAGTGATATTATAAAATAAAGACAAAGAGGTCATAAAGTTTGAGACTAATTTGTCTTTTTTATATTTTGGAGGAATTGATTATGAAGAAAATATTACTTTTATTAGGGGATTTTACAGAAGATTATGAGGCAATACTACCATTCCAATTGTTACAGACACTAGGATATGAAGTTGATGCAGTCTGTCCAGATAAGGAGGCAGGAGAAATTATAAAAACTGCTATACATGATTTTGAAGGAGACCAGACTTATAGTGAAAAACGTGGACATAATTTCATGCTCAATAAGTCATTTAGTGAAATAAAATTAGAAGAATATTGTGGGTTATATATATCTGGAGGAAGATCATCAGAATATATAAGATTAAACAAAAGAGTTGTAGAGATAGCTCAATATTTTCTTAAAAATAATAAACCTCTTGGAGCAGTATGTCACGGTCCACAAGTTTTAGTAGCAACTAAAATGCTTAAAGGAAGAAAACTTACTGCTTATCCAACTGTTAAGCCTGAAATAGAAGCAGCAGGAGGAGAATTTGTAGAAGTAGAAGGAGATTATGCAGTTATTGATGGAAATTTAGTTACATCACAGTCATGGGCTGCACATATTTCTATAATGAAAGCATTCTTAAAAGTATTAGGAGCAAAGATTGAAATTTAATAGAAAATAATACTTTTATATACAGTTAAAAAATTATATATTTAAAAAGATATTTTTAAACACCTATTTTAGTGTAAAGTTGGTTTATTTCAACACAATTTTCATTGAAAGGTGTTTTTTTATATTAAAAAGTTAAAACGTAGTGGATTTAATAAATATTATTTATAGAAATCAGTCATATTTTTTATATACATATTTTATATATTTTACAATAAAATGTATAAATTGGTATATTGTAATTATAATGCATTGAAAATACAAAAAAATAATATTATAATAAATATGTAATTATAAAGAAAAAAAGAAAAAATAAGGAAAAAAGTAATATGAAGCAATATATTACGTATGCTGTTGAAAAATGCAGTTATAAGTATTGAAAACATTATTAATATTTTATGGGAGGAGTTATACGCGTGGATGTTATAGAACAAACTAATAGAACCATACTATTTGAGGAAATAAATCCTGAAAGATTAGATTTATTGACTTTAGTTGGTGATACTAAAGGATTGAATAGTTTAAATGATGACAAAATCAAGGAAATTAATGAAAATTTATTGGTCAATGATTTTGATGAGTTCCTAGATAAATTTGCACCAACTGTATATTCATTTTACAATGCTAATAATCAAAAGGTAATGTATACGTTAAACAAACCAGAGAATTTACCAGATGAGCTTATCACAGAAATTCCAATAAATCAATCAAATGACTTTTTAAAAATGCTGTTTACATTAATTGATACCAAAAGGGCTCAGGGAATAGCCAATGTAGACTTTAAGTTTGAAAATTTACTAGATATGATATCTCCAAAGAAAGTTATGGAAGATATAAAGCAGTCAAGAAAGGAAATTCAATATACATATTCTAAATATGAGGCGTTAGATGATGAAGATCCTACTAAGCTTGATTTAGGAGATAAACTTAATGATATGTTTGAAGAAGCTAGTGGGAACTACAATAATGTAATGGCAATGCTTCCACTTGCAATAGAAGATATAAAGACACGACTTCTCCTTGGTGCTGATGACAGTAAAAATGGAGGAGAACAATTCAAGGCAGGTGTTTTAAGCCTTGGTGATGATGGAGAATTAAAGGTTTTAGAAGCTCCTAAAAAAGAAGAAACATCACTTATTACTATTGATGATAAAGCAAATGTAGGACTTATAGAAGCATTTGAAGATGATTATGAAGAAGTAAATGAAGTTAAATCAGATTATGTAAAGAGTCTGGTTGTAAGAACTTTCTGTCCATTATCATCTACAATGGAAAGCACTATAGATGTAGACAAAGAGGTGGAAAATTATAACACTTATCTTGAATTCTACAAAAGTGCAAAAGATGATTTTATAAAGACAGTAAAGCCTTTAATTGAAAAAATATTAGGTGTAAAAATGTTCTTTGATCAATATGCAACAAAGAATAAAGGAATGAAGCCTAGCTTATTAGTTACAAATAACAAGCTTAACAGAATAGTAAATTCAAGCAATCTTCCAAGATTGAATACTTATTTAAGTTCTGTTAACGATAAAAATGATTTTTCTAATACTATATGGTTTGGTATAGTGCCATCAATTGAACTTGAAGCACAGTCTAAGAGCAAACCAAGAAGAGAAAGATTTAAATCTAACAAGGCTGTTGAAAAGACAGACTGCAACACAATGGAAGATTTATCTATGCTTCTTGACACAGTATCAAAATATCGCATACAGATATTCTTCAGTTTTGAAGCAAGAGAAGATACTACATTCAATCATGTTGCAACTGCTGGAATAGAAAAATTCGTAGATAAATGTGAACCATTACTACGTAAGTCTTATAGTGAATTTGCAATTCCATGTATACCTAACTTTACAGTAATTCCAAAAGAAAAGTCAGGTGTAATTTTAGATAAAAAGATGATACTTTCAGAAAATGGAGTGGCAGAACTTTCAAAGGAAAAGGAAGATATCCTAAAACTTTGGATAGAAGGTGTATACATTGGAAGTTCATATATAGCAGCAGGTATAGTAGCTGCATATCAATGTCCTGAATATCTAAAAGAGTACTGTGGAAACACATATAGCGAATATCCAGGTGTAAGATTTGATATTGAATCTAAAGACAATCCATTAAAAGTTACTACTACATTAGCAAAAGAAATTTCAGGATTTACAAATGAAATCAAGAATTCAATAAACAGAAGAAATTTTGGTTTTGTATTCTCATCAGAAAATGCACAGTTAAATGGAAAAGAGATAAAGCAGATTACTGTATATAAGGCAAGAAGTCTACAGGCAACTGAAAATGATTTTGAATCAATTTACAAGACTTTAGTAACAACTTATATAGAAAGAATGCTTAGATTCTATAGTAATGATTTTAAGGAAGACAACATTATCAGATTCTTCAGCAATAATCCATCAAGTGTCAAGAGCAAATGGGCAGCACATAAGGAATATACAAATGCAATCATCCAGGATGGAGATGATATTAACTTCGTTATAGATGATAAGAGTGGAACATGTAATATTGATCTTGTATTTAATGGAAATGTCAAGAATCTTGAAGTTGAAATTACACGTAGTGATGCAAGCTAATTATAATAGATAACCATGGTATCTATTTTAATTATAAATATTTTTTAGGAAAAAGGGAGGACAAGAAACATGGGATTTAAAGTAAAAGTAGAAGGTGCAGAAAGTTTTGATTTAAATATCGAAAGTATCTTAAATGTTGAATTTGAAACAGATACTCCAGATGATTCAAATGCACGTTCAACAGATTTAGGAACAACATTAGCTATAACTGGAAAGATATTAACACCAGTAGATGGAGAAGCAGCTGATAACACTATCAAATTAGCACAATGGTCATTAGTACCAGCAGAAAAAGCAGACTGCTACAGAAATGTAAAGGTAGATGTTATATCAGCATCACAGGTAGTAAGACAAATTACTTTACCTAATGCTTATGTAGTTGACTACAGTGAAAGCTATGGAGATGAAGAAGGAATAGGTACATTTAAGCTTTTAGTTAAGCAGAAGAAAGACAAGACTAAAAATGTTAAATTCGAAGGCGGATTTGCAGAATAATAAAAAATAAATGGTATATAGAAAGGAAAGATACAGATGGGATTCAAAGTAAAAATAGAAGGCGCAGAAAACATAGATCTTAGTATAGAAAGCATTGAAACTGTTAAATTTTCAACAGATACACCTAAAGATACTAATGCACGTTCAAAAGATGTTGGAAGTACTATGGTTATAACTGGAAAGATTTTAACTGCTGTAGATGGAGATCCATTTGATGCTACAAGAAAAATGGGAACTTGGTCATTAGTACCAGCAGAAAAAGCTGACAGTTACAGAAAAGTAACAGTAGAAGTAATTGCTGCTGATCAAGTTATAAGAAAAATAACTTATCCGAATGCTTTTGTTGTAGACTATAGAGAACATTATGGAGATACTGAAGGTATCGGAACATTCGAACTTGTTGTAAGACAAAAGAAAGACAAGCTTGCTTTAGTAACAATTGAAGGCGGATACAGCGCATAATAATAATTAAATATTAAGAAAGATAAAAAATCTTTTAGCTTGTTCTAAGTTGAAGATGACATATTTATTTAAAAGTAAATATTAAAGTTATCAAATTCTTAGAACAGGCCTCATGTTTTATTATATAGGTTCAAATATAATATGCAGAAATATGTTAAATGCAGAAATGATTTTTTTCTTGAAGTTATTTCAAGAAAAAAATCTTTTGTTATAAATAGAAGAAGCAGAGAGGTATATTGTGAAGGATTATTATAAGATACTGGGTGTGTCAGAAAATGCAGATAAAGATCAATTAAAAAAAGCATTCAGGAAGCTGGCAAAAAAATATCATCCAGACAGAAATAAAGATGATGAAAGTGCTAAAAATAAGTTTCAGGAAGTAAACGAAGCTTATAATGTTTTGAGTAATGAGAGCTCAAGAAAAGAATATGATGAAAAAAGAGCTGCTTTCAATAATAAGAAAAGTAATCAGGATTTCAGAGGAAATGGGAAAAGCAGCAATAAAAAAGAAAATAAATCTACAGGAAATGCCAGAAGTAAAGAAGAAGCTATGGCAGATTTAAATAATTATTTTGCGAACTTTTTTGGATTTGATCCAAAATCAAACAATATCAATAAAGAAAAATTAAAGAAGCAGAAAAATCCAATAGATACAAGCAATATGTTTGAAAGCTTTTTTAATGTAAAAAAGAAGTAATGGAGTGGTTACTTTGAATTATGATGATAATAAATTAAATAGGAAATTAATAGCAGGCATGCAGCTAATCAATGTTTTCATAGGTGCTATTATAGCACTTATTTGTGTAGTTGCTTATATTACAATAGATGAAATACATATAAGGACTATTATAATAAGCGGATTTATAATAGCAGGAATAGCGTGTTTTGTTAATTTATATAATAGATTGCACAAAGAAGAAGTAAAGCAGGATATAAGCTGCATAAGAAAATTACAGCTTGTTAATGAAGAAAATGAAATAATAAATACATGGGATATAGGTGAAAGGATTTCTTTTGTAATAGGGAAAAGTACTCCCCAGAATAAAGTCTTTATAGATTTGAGCAATTCTATATATTCAGATTTTATTGATGATAACCATGCAGTTTTGAATTACGCGGGAGGAAAGTGGTATATAGAAGATCTGTCGGCAGAAAGTGGTGTGTATATTCAGAAAAAAAATGACGACAAGCTTTATAGAATAGTTCAAAATGTACCATGTGAAATAATGCGTGGAGATATTTTATTTATTTATAAAGTTAAGATTCTACTTAAATGATTAAATAAGGATAAGGTGATGTTATGGGACTTATTAGATGCCAAAATGGACATATGTTTAGTGAAAGGCGTTATGGAACTATATGTCCATATTGCAATATAGATACAGCAAAGAAAGAGAAAATACCAGAAGTTAAACAAGAAGAAATAGATGAAATAGAAACTAATCTATTATATCAGGAAGTTGACCCTGTATGCGGATGGCTTGTATGTATTGAGGGATGCAGACAGGGAAAGGATTACAAGATAAAGAGCGGCAAGAATTTCATTGGAAGGGCAGATGATATGGATATCCAGATTATAGGTGATAATCACATATGCGCAAGAAACCATGCAATAGTTGTATATGATCCTAAAAAGAAAAATTATGTACTTCTTCCAGGAGATTCAGCTGGAATAGCATACTTAAATGGTGAACCAGCATACATGCCTACAGTACTCAATCCATATGATGTTCTTGAACTTGGAAAGAGCAAATTCATCTTTGTACCATTTTGTGGAGATCACTTTGAATGGAAAGATAATGAATAGAGGCACTATATTATGATTGATAATGCATACTGGGGAAATATTAAAATAATCTTCTTTTTAGGAATTATATTATTGATTTTAATTATCGTAAAAACTGTTTTATTAGAAATTATAAATAGAAAAAATATTGAAAGTGCCAGTAAAACCATTATTGGCAATGAAGAAATTCAGGAAGATTATAAAAATATAATATCTGAAGAATATGGAACATTAGCAGTACTTGCAGATGGTATTGGAAAGAATGAAGCAGGAAGAATTTCAAGCATAACAGCAGTAAAGACCATAAGCAGAATGTTTAAGAATGAAGGAATCAATGAAAGAGTTGTTTATTTTCTGAAAAAGGCTTTCAATGCAGGAAATAAGGAAATCCTAAAGAGAGCTGAAAGAGATAAAGGCGGAGCAAGTGTGTTAAGTGCAGTAATAACAGATGGCTTGTTATATTATGCTCTTGTAGGTGAAGCAATGCTCTGCATATTCAGAAATAATGAACTTGTAAGGATAACAGAGGGACATACTATAGGGGAAGTAGCAAAAAGTAAATACAGTGAAGGAAAGATAGAAAGAGACAAGGCATTAAAGGTTTTGAATGAAAATAGAATTTTATATTATATGGGGCAGGAATCATTTAAGAATATAGAAATAAGCGATCCTCCAATTAAGCTTGAAAAAAACGATATAGTAGTTCTTATGAGCCGAGGAATATATGAAAATATAAGATGGATTGATCTTGAAGAAATATTATGTCAGCCACACAAAAGCATAGATATGATATGTGATGAAATCACTGAGGAAGC
>JBJEJM010000228.1:7894-11826 GCA_051878075.1 Clostridium sp.
CAGGTTAGGGTGAAGCATATGAGAAAATTAAATTCAAAATTTGTAACTAATTTTATATCAGAATCAGGAACGTATCTGCAGAACAAGGACTATTTTGCATTTGTAGAGCTGGATGAATATGCATGTTATGTTATTGCAGACGGCATAGATGAAGATAAGGAGCTTGAAAGTGCAAAGATAGCAGTAACAGCATTTATAAAGAGATTTACAGAAAAGCCATCAATGAATCAATTTATAATAAAGAAATATTTAAAAGAAGTTAATGATGAAGTAGTTGCAGCAAGCAGAAATGTGAGACTTAAATCATCTATGACTGTAGCTGTCACTAATTATACCAAATTAAGATATTATACCATTGGAAATACAAGATTCTGCTTTTTCAAAGATGGATATCTAAAGCTAAAAAGCAAGGATGAATCAGTAACTCAGCAGATGGCAGATAAAGAACTTATTCCTTTAGATAAAATGGCAAAACATATAGAAAGAAATAATCTTACTGCTTTTCTTGGAGAAAACAAATTAGGAGAAATATATGTTTCCAAAAAGATTAAGCTGTCTGATAAGGATGCATTTGCACTTTTAACTCGTGGAATATGGGAAAATTGTGATGAAAAAGAAATAGAAGAATCTCTTGAAGGAGCAAAAGAACCTAAAGAAGTAATAGATAATGTAGAAGATATTATATTATCAAGGCAGCCAAAGGATCTTCAGAATTATACATTAGCTGTAACTTTTGTAGAAAAGGCATATGTAAATCCTGAAAGAAAGAAAAAGATAAAGAAGGCAGTAATGATAGCAATACCAATAATAATTATGCTTGTAGTCTTTCTTGTGGTTATGCATATTAAGAATAATAAAAAGAATGATGCAATAGCAGATATGAACAACTATAAAGTTAGTGCAGAAAACTATATGGATAATGGTAATATTGAAAAAGCAAATGAAGATTATAAAAATGCATTAGACATTGCTAAAAAGTACAAGCTTAATGATAAAATGAATGAATTTGATGATGACTGCAAATATACAGATTTAATAATACAGGCAGATCAATTATTAAATGATAAGAAATATGATGAAGCATTAGATAAATATGTATCAGCTTTAGAAGAGAGCAGTGATCTTGATAATATTGGAAGAGAGTACATAAATTCAAAGATAGATATTGCAAAAAACTGCATTACTGTTGCAGATCTTTTATCACTTGCTGATGAACAGCTTGAAGCAGGTGATGATAAAGCAGCAGAAGCAAACTGTCTTGAAGCAAAGAAGTTAGCATTGAATTCTTACCTTAAGGATGAAAAGAAAGAAGCAATGGATAAGCTTCAGAAGATATATGATGACAGGGCAAAAGCAGCAGATGATGAAAAAGCAGCGGCAGATAAAGAAGCAGCTGACCAGAAGGCAGCAGATGATGAAGCAAAAAAAGCTGAAGAAGATGCTAAAAAGAAAGAAGAAGAAGATGCAAAAAAGGCTGAAGAAGATAAAAAGGCAGCACAGGAACTACAAAGCAAAGCTATAGATCTTAGAAAAAATGGAGATTTGAACTATGTATCTGGAGACTATGTAAGTGCCAAGATGTATTATGCATTAGCCAAGGAAGCATTTGAAGAAATCGGATCAACAAGCCTTGCAGATGAATTAGAAGAAAAAATACAGCTCATGGATAGAAAAATAGAAAATGTTGCAGATGAAAAAGAAGAAGCTGACAGCTTTCTTGAGGAAGCCAATACAAAATATCTTTCAGGTGACTACAATTCAGCCAAGGTCCTTTACCTTCTTTCAAAGGATATATACGAAAAACTTGGGTTAAATGATGACTGTGCCAAAATAGATGAAAAACTTAAGGCAATAGGATGAGGTGAATAAATATGGAAGATGGAATTTATGAGAAATTAAATGACATTAAGGATTTAAATGACAGAATACTTTTAAAGAATATTTTAAATAGTGTATTTGCTTCTCTGGAGGATTACACGAAGGAAAGATTTGATAAACTGGAAAAAAGGGTATTTGATGAAATACCATATGAGGAAGAAAAATATAATATTTATTCAACAATAGTAAAAAGAGATAAGTTAGATCCAACTGATGATTTTATGTATCCTATTTTAAAAGAAGATGCATTAGAAAAAGAGTATGAGGTGAAAGACATTTTAAATGCTTTAAGGAAAAATACAGAAGAAAAAATGTTTAAGGTATTTTTAAAATGTGATTATCTGAAATTTGAGGAGTTTATTAAAAATCAGACTGAGTTTAAGGGAAGAATAGAAACTGATAAAAAGACACATATAGCTTATTTCAAGGTTTTAAAAAACAGTGAATATGAAGAAAAGATAATAATGCTTTATAAAAGTTTTATAAACAATAATATAAAATGGACAACAATTAATAATCCATACATTCATAAAATTGCAGATGTAATATTAACTGGATGTGAAGATGAAATTAATCCAGAGGAAGAAATCATAAAAATAGGTGTGGATTTTGGAGAATACAGCAGATATGTGGAATATGACATGGTACCTTTATGGAATATAAAAGAACTTGAACTTAAATCTAATTCGTTCCCAACTCCATGTATAGATAAAGTCAATTATGAACATGCTCTTGCTACAACAAAGGAAGGTACACAAAATGGATATCTTGTTGATACAAAGGATAGATCAATAAATTATGTAATATTCAGAAAAGAAGCAATAGTTATTTCAACAGACATAAGCGAAAGTGTTAAATGGAATGTTTTAAAGATTGTAAAATGTAACGAATCAGAAATTCCTGATTATAAATATGGTCTTATGACTAATAGTGTTAAAGTCAATTTTTCAAATAAGATGGCATTAGAAAAGAGATATACAGTAAAAACTAAAAGTGAACTTGCAAGAATCATAAATTCCTTTGAAGCATCAAAATATTTAAAATTCAAAGAAGTAGTGTTAGAAGATTACGATTATAGCAGCAGAAATGATTCTTATGATGTAAATGACTTTATAATAGATGAAATACGTGATGATAATGTAAAGAAAAAGCTGGTGCTTCAGTTTGAGCCGGTAAATAAGGAAAACTATTTGAATAAAGATATTTTAAGTTTCTTAGTTTCGGAAGTTTCTTTTCTTTATCCAGAATACAAATGTGAAGGAAGACTGCTATGAATTACATTTGGGAAGCACTGCTTAAAGCAGATAAAGAAAAGATTAAAAGAAACAATATAAAATTCAAAAAGGCAGAAATATGCAGTCCATATATGGAAATGTCTTTTGAAGACTTAAACTTAAGTCTATTATCAGAAGAACAGGAAATAGACGTTAATATATACTATAGATTTTATGAGATTTTTAAAGAGTTATTTGATATAAATTTCACAGAAAACAGAGAATTTAGAGATACTCTTTTAGATATAATACTTCATTATCTTGGAGAGCTTGATTTAAAAGAAGGAATATGTAAAGAAGAGTTTCAAAAACAGTTTTTACTGGAAGATATATGTGAAGGAGTATATGGAGAAGTATTAGCAGACAATATCAAAGATTTTGATACTAAAGATTTAAATATTTTTCTAAGCGGATTAATTACTTTATACAGATCAGGAACATCAATTTATCTTTTTAACACGGTAGTGAGAAATATATTTAGAAAAAGTGTTATATATAGAAGTCAGGATAAACCAAAGGATATTTATATTTATCTTGATGAAGTAAAGACAAAGATTTTGGAGAGAAAAATAGAAGCTGTCTTGGATACTTTTCTTCCTATAAATATGAATCCATTTATATTTTGGGATAAGCACTTTGGAATAATTGGAATAGATAAAAGTATGAAACTAGATGAAATTGTTATGGTTGAGTAAAAAATAATTACAGAATCAGGGGGATAGAAGACATGAGTTTATATTCGTACAGACTGCACAAAGATATAAAAGAGGAAAAACCGAA
>JBJEJM010000229.1:0-11795 GCA_051878075.1 Clostridium sp.
TTAAAATATATTTTATTTAAAAACTTATAAGATCATTACTGTATATAGAAATAAATATGATAAGTTCTAATATATATAACATTTAATTTAAATATAAATTTGTATATGAAAAAATGCTTAAAAGTTAACTCTTTTAACTTTTAAGCATTTTTATCAATAAAAATTACCCATTTTTCTAAATTTATTATATCTTTCATTAACTAAACTTTCTAAATCCTTTTTCTTAACTTTTATTAGAAAATCTAAAATACTTGCCCTTATCTCATCTACAACTTTCTGTGGATTTTTATTAGCTCCGCCTCTTGGCTCTTTTATAATTTCATCAATTATTTCAAATTCCTTTAAATCTTTAGCTGTAATTTTCATAACCTCAGCTGCTTCTTTGACTCTTGATGCATCTTTCCATAAAATTGATGCAAATCCTTCAGGTGAAAGAATAGAATATATTGAATGTTCAAGCATACATATCTTATCTGCTACCATAAGAGCTAAAGCTCCCCCACTACCACCTTCACCTGTAATGATAGACATTATTGGTGTCTTCAGTCTGCTTAGTTCAAATAAATTATTAGCAATAGCCTGGCCTTGTCCTCTCTCTTCAGCACCAACGCCACAAAAAGCTCCTGGTGTATCTACAAAACATATTACTGGTCTTTTGAATTTTTCAGCCTGTTTCATAAGTCTTAATGCCTTTCTGTATCCTTCAGGATTAGGCATTCCAAAATTTCTTTTTATATTCTCATTAGTATTTGAACCTTTAGTAATAGCTATAACAGTAACATTGCTTCCATTAATTGTTCCTATCCCCCCAATTACTGCCTTATCATCACCAAAAGCTCTGTCACCATGAAATTCAATAAAATCTTTTACTATACTTTCAATATAGAACTTTCCTGTAGGCCTGTCTTTATGCCTTGCTATTTCAACACTTTGCCAAGCTTCATTGCTGCTTTTAATAAATTCTTTATTCATAATTATTCACTCCATGTAATACAAGAATTTTATATATGCACGTTTTAAGATCTTTTCTTTCAACAATAGCATCAATAAATCCTTTTTCAAGCAAAAATTCTGCTTTTTGGAAATTGTCAGGAAGAGTTTCCCTGATTGTATTTTCTATTACCCTTCTTCCTGCAAATCCAACAAGTGCACCAGGTTCACTTAAAATGATATCACCTTCCATTGCAAAACTTGCTGTAACTCCTCCAGTTGTAGGATCTGTTAAGACTGAAATGTATAGAAGACCTGCTAAATCATGCCTTGCAAGCGCACTGCTTACTTTAGCCATCTGCATAAGAGAAAAAATACCTTCCTGCATTCTTGCCCCTCCGGAAGTTGTAAATATAATTACTGGAAGTTTATTTTCTGTAGCATATTCTATAAGTCTTGTTAATTTTTCACCTACTACAGTTCCCATACTTCCCATCATAAAGAAACTATCCATTATTCCACAGGCTGCTTTTAATCCATTTATTTTACCTACTCCAGTAACAACAGCTTCTGAACTACTAGTTTTTTTACTGATTTTTTCAATCTTTTCCTCATATCCATCAAAATTAATAGGATTTGTAGTTTTTAAATTTCCCCACATTTCTTCAAATGTATTTTTGTCAAAAACCATTCTTATTCTTTGTTTTGCACTTAATCTGAAATGATGATTACAGTTTGGACATACATATTTGTAATTTTCAAGATCATCTTGATATATCATCTGGCCACAGTTTACACACTTAGTCCACATTCCAGATGGAATATTAGGTTTTTCTTCAGTCTCTCCAGAACTTTTTTTCAAAACAGAAGATTTTACTGTTGCATACTGTCTTTTAACAAATAAATCCTTAAGCATTCTTCTTCACCATCTTTTCTGCTAAAAATGACGTATCATATTCTCCTCTTATAAATTCCTCTGTATCTAAAATAGATAAATCAAAATTTATATTTGTTTTTACACCACCTACTGCAAATTCAGATAATGCACGTCTCATTTTAACAATTGCTTCATTTCTATCATTTCCGTAGGTTATAACTTTTGCAATCATTGAATCATAGCAATGAGGTATCTTATAGCCACAATATATAGCTGAATCTATTCTTACACCCATTCCCCCTGGAACACATAATTCAGTAATCTCTCCTGGGCATGGTCTGAAATCATGGTCTGGATCTTCTGCATTAACTCTGCATTCAATTGCATGACCTTTAATATTTATATCATCCTGATTAAAACGTAATTTTTCTCCAGATGCTATCCTTATCTGTTCTTTAACAATATCAATTCCAGTTATCATTTCTGTTATTGGATGTTCAACCTGTATTCTTGTATTCATCTCCATAAAATAAAAATTATTATCTTTATCAAATAGAAATTCTATAGTTCCAGCATTTTTATAGTCAACAGCCAAAGCCGCCTTTTTGGCTATTTCGCCCATTTTATGTCTGAGTTCTTCAGTTAAGACATTTGATGGAGCCTCTTCTAATACTTTTTGATTCTTTCTCTGCATTGAACATTCTCTTTCCCCAAGATGAACTACATTTCCATACTCATCAGCTAAGATTTGAAATTCTATATGCTTTGGTTTCTGTATAAATTTTTCAAGATATAATGTATCATTTCCAAAGCATGCTTTTGCTTCTGCTTTGGCAGTTCTATATCCTCTGATAAACTCTTCATCATTATAAGCAATTCTTATTCCTTTTCCTCCACCTCCAGCTGAAGCTTTAATCATAATAGGATATCCTATTTCCTTAGCAAGTTTCAGTGCATGATTTTCATCATGTATTTTACCTTCATAACCCGGAACTACAGGAACATCAGAAAATTTCATAATTTCCCTTGCTTTTGCCTTATCTCCTATAAAATCAATAGTCTCATAGTCTGGTCCTATAAATTTTATATTACATTCTCTACACATCTTTGCAAATTTTGAATTTTCAGATAAAAACCCAAATCCAGGATGTATGGCTTCTGCTCCTGTTAACACGCATGCACTTAATATATTAGCCATATTTAAATAACTATCTTTCGGCATAGCAGATCCTATACATACTGCTTCATCAGCAAGCTGTGTATGAAGTGCTTCTTTATCTATATCAGAATAAACTGCAACTGTACTTATACCGAGCTCCCTACATGCTCTTATTATTCTTACAGCAATTTCCCCTCTGTTTGCAATAAGTATCTTTTTAAACATGTTATCACCTATCCTATACTATAGCAAATAATATTTCTGCTTCACAAACTGTTTTGCCATCTACGCTTGCAATTCCTTTTCCTACCCCAAATGATCCTCTTAATTTTACTATTTCGCAAGATAAATCAAGTCTGTCTCCTGGAACAACTTGTTCTTTAAATCTTACTTTATTTGTTCCAGCTAAAATAGGAGTCTTTCCTTTGAATTTTTCCATAGAAAGAATCGCTACAGCACCAGTCTGAGCTAAAGCTTCTATTTGAAGTACTCCCGGCATTATTGGCATATCTGGATAATGACCTTGAAAGAATGGTTCATTAGCTGAAAGATTTTTATATCCCTTAACATACATTTTGTCTTCAACATCCATTTCTACTACTCTGTCTATTAGTAACATAGGATATCTATGAGGTAAAATTTCTTTTATTTCGTTAATTTTAAGCATTTATTAATCCTCCTTTATCTTAAATAATGGTTGTCCGTATTCTACCATATCTCCATCTTTCATTAAGCATTCAACTATTTCTCCGCTATATTCACTTTCAATTTCATTCATTAATTTCATAGCTTCAATTATACATATTACCTTTCCTTTTGATACTCTATCTCCAACTTTTACAAAAGGATCTGCTTCTGGTGAAGATGCTGAATAAAATGTTCCAACCATTGGAGAAGTAATAATGCTTACATTAGAATCATCTTCTTTTTTTTCATTTTTAACAACATTCTTTACTTCTTCAGATGTAATTGATTTTTCTACTTTCTTAACAGAAGTTTCAGATTCAGTACTTTCCTTGGTATTATTGATGACGTTATTACACTCTGATCCGTTTCTATTTAATGATTTATCCATTTTTATATGATTATTGCCATCTGATAATTCGAAAAAGGCTAAATCAGAAGAATTTATAAGTGTAACAAGTTCTTTAATCTGTTCAAAATCCATAACATAACCCCCCGGATATTTCTACTTCCATTTCTTTAAAAGTAAAACTGCATTATGACCACCAAATCCTAACGAATTAGTAAGTGCATATTCCAACTCTTGTTTTCTTCCTTCATTTGGAACATAATCCAAATCTAATCCTTCATCTGGTGTAGAATAGCCTATTGTAGGTGGTATAAAACCTTCCTCTAGAGCCTTTGCACATATAATTGCTTCAATTGCACCAGCTGCTCCTAACAAATGTCCTGTCATTGATTTAGTTGATGATACTGGTACTCTTGTATCTTCACCAAATACTTTTTTGATTGCAGTTGTTTCAAATTTGTCGTTTAACTGAGTAGATGTTCCATGAGCATTTATATATGAAACTTGTTCTGGAGTTATTCCACCCTCTTTTATTGCATCATTCATAGCTTTTGCTGCTCCGCTTCCATCTGGTATTGGTGATGTAATATGATATGCATCACAAGTTGAACCATACCCTGAAATTTCCGCAATTATATTTGCTCCTCTAGCTTGTGCATGTTCTAATGATTCTAAAACTAAAACACCTGCTCCTTCACCCATGACAAATCCACTTCTGTCTTTATCAAAAGGTATTGAAGCTCTTTTAGGATCATTACATGTATTCAATGCTTTCATTCCATTAAATCCACCTAATCCTATTCTTGTTATAGGTGCTTCAGATCCACCTGCAATCATTACATCTGCATATCCATGTTTTATTAATCTGAATGCATCACCAATACTGTTTGTACCTGTCGCACATGCTGTTACAACAGATGTACATGGTCCTTTTAATCCATACTTTATTGCAATATTCCCTGCCACAAGATTAATTATTGCTGTAGGTATAAAGAAAGGGGATACTCTTTTTGATTTACTAGTTTCAAGTTTTATACATTCAGTTTCAATACTTTGAAGTCCACCTATTCCTGAACCAACAATAACTCCAATTCTTTCTAAATCTTCTTTTTCTAAATCTAATCCTGAATTCTCAATAGCTTCATGTGCAGCTACTAAACCAAGCTGTTCAAATCTATCAAGTCTCTTACATTCCTTTTTACCTATAATAGGCTCTGGATTAAATTCCTTAACTTCTCCAACTACTTTTACATCAACTGAGTCTTTATCAACTAATGTTACGTAATCTATTCCAAGTTTACCTTCTTTAGCATTATTCCAAAAAGTATTAACGTCATTTCCTATAGGAGTTAAAGCTCCCATTCCTGTTATAACAACTCTTCTATCCATATAAGTCTTCCTCCATTACATTAACATTCCACCATCAACATGGATAACCTGACCTGTAATATAATCTGAACCTTCACTTGCAAGAAAAGCAACTACATTAGCAACATCTTCCGGTTTTCCAGTTCTTCTCAGTGGAATATTCTTCTTATATTCTTCTTTAATTTTTTCACCTAAAACACCAGTCATATCAGTTTCAATAAACCCTGGTGCTACAGCATTTACATTAATTCCTCTAGATCCAATTTCCTTAGCAAGAGATTTTGTCATTCCTATTACCCCTGCCTTAGATGCTGAATAATTAACCTGACTTGCATTTCCTGAAATACCTACCACAGATGAAAGATTTATTATTTTTCCATGTCTTTGCTTTATCATTATAGGAGTAATTACTTTTAAGCAGTTAAATACCCCTTTTAAGTTAACATTTATAACGTTATCGAAATCTTCTTCCTTCATTCTGATTATTAAATTATCTTTAGTTATTCCAGCATTATTTACCATAATATCTATGCTGCCAAATTTATCTTTAGCCTTATTAACAAGATTTTCAACATCTTCTAATTTAGATATATCTCCCTGTACGCTTATAGCATCTACACCCATTTCTTTAACTTTTTTTTCTACTTCAAGTGCTTCTGCTTCACTGCTTCTATAATTTAATACTAAATTTGCTCCAAGGGATGCTAATTTTAAAGCTATAGCCTTTCCTATTCCCCTTGATGCCCCTGTAACAAGAGCACATTTACCCTTTAGCATAAAATACCTCCTAATTTAAATATTAACAAAATTTATCCTAAATAAATACCTCTATTTGTAAACTTTCTATTAATTATGATTTTATGAAATATAAATCAATCTAATTATTACTAAAAGCTGAAAGTGTACTATTTAAAGAATTCATATCTTCAACATTTAATAATGTGGCTTTTCTATCTATTTTTTTAACAAATCCTCTTAATGCTTTTCCAGGACCTACTTCTACGAATGTATCTACACCTTTTTCAAGCATATCTCTTATTGTCTTTTCAAAAAGAACTGCTGATTTTATATGTCTTTTTAAAAGATCTCTTATATCATCAGTTTCTTCATATTCTGATCCCTTTACATTTGAGTAAACTTTTTTATTAAGAGGTTTTATATCTGCTTTTTTAATTGTATTATAGAATTCCTCACTTGCTTCTTTTAAAAGTGAGCTATGAAAAGGTCCGCTTACTTTAAGCATTTTTCCAATGCCGCCAAGTTCCTTTGCTATCTTAACAGCTTCTTCGACTGCTTTAACTTCTCCAGATACTGATACCTGACCTGGACAATTGAAATTAGCTCCTTCTATAACACCGAATTTTCCTGCTCTATCTAAAAGTTCTTTCAACTTTTCATCATTTAATTTTAATATTGCTGCCATTGTTCCAAGGTTTTCTGGTAATGCATTTCCCATTATTCTTCCTCTTTCTTTTACAAGAAGCAGACCATCTTCTAACGAAAGAGCTCCTCCATAGATTAAAGCTGCATATTCACCTAAACTTAATCCAGCAGCATATTCTGCCGAAATCCCATTTATTTCTAATGCTTTTAATGCCATAAGTGAAGCTACTAATATTGTTGGCTGAGCATTTTCTGTCTTAGTAAGAAGGTCCATTGGACCTTCAAACATCATCTTTTTTAATGGCATTTCTAATATTTTCTCACTAGAATCTAATATTTTCCTGCATTCTGGTATACTATCATATAATTCCTTTGCCATGCCTACAGCCTGAGCGCCTTGACCTGGGAAAAGAAAAGCAATTTTCCTACTATTCATATTTTCCTCCAAAAAGTTTAAATCTTTCTTCTGCACCAGTAAATAATTCCTTTACTATTTCACCTGCTGTTTCCTCTTTATTTACAAGTCCTGCAATCTGCCCAGACATAACTGAACCATTGTCTACATCTCCATCAACAACTGCTTTTCTAAGAGCTCCAACTCCTAACTTTTCTAATTCTTCTGGAGCTGCTCCCTCTTTCTCCATCTTTATAAATGTTCTCGCTAATTTGTTTCTTAATACTCTTACAGGATGACCAGTTGATCGTCCTGTAACTTCTGTATCTATGTCCTTAGCTTTTAATACTTTATCTTTATAGTTTTGATGTACTGTACATTCTTTTGCTACTAAAAATCTTGTACCTACCTGAACACCTTCTGCTCCAAGCATAAAAGATGCAGCGACACCTCTTCCATCACCAATACCACCTGCTGCAATAACTGGAATGTTTACAGCATCAACGACTTGTGGTACTAATGCCATAGTAGTAAGCTGACCAACATGGCCACCTGATTCTGTTCCTTCTGCAACAATTGCATCAGCTCCTGATTTCTCCATTCTCTTAGCAAGTGCTACTGATGCAACAACTGGTATTACTTTTATATTGTGTTCCTTCCATTTAGCCATATACTTACCTGGACTTCCAGCTCCAGTCGTAACAACCTTTACTCCTTCTTCACATACCAATTCTGCAATTTCATCTGCATTTTCTGACATAAGCATTATATTTACACCAAAAGGCTTATCTGTAATCTTCTTGGCTTCTTTAATCTGTTCCTTAACCCATTCAGTTGGCGCTGCACCAGTTATTATTCCAAGTCCACCTGCTTCACTTACTGCTGCTGCAAGCGAAGCATCTGCAATTCTTGCCATACCACCTTGAAAAATAGGATATTCTATTCCTAAAAGTTCACAGACTCTATTTTTCTCCATAAGAAATCCCTCCTGCTATCATTAAACCTGCTAGATGGTCTATGATTACGCTTATAATTTAATCATTTATTTGACTGTAGCATTGATTATGATACACTATAAAAATTAAAGAGTAATTAAACCATAAACATAAATCTAAACAATATAAAATTATTTTTATTTATGTGCTTCTACATAGTCAACTGCATCTTTTATAGTCTTTAAGTTTTCTACTTCTTCTATTTGTATATTATATTTTTCTTCTAACTCAATTACTATTTGGAATAAATCTAAAGAATCTGCCCCTAATTCATCAAAAGTTGTTTCTAAAGCAACTGCCTCTTTTTCAATTCCTAATTGTTCACAAATAACATCTCTAATTTCTTCAAATAACATAATACATTCCTCCAAAATATTTTTTTATTTTAAGGACAATTATAAATCATCCAAATTTGCATATTTACATTTTTAAACCAGAAAATTTATTTTTACCACTCCAGCATAGCCGCAGCATATGTCAATCCTCCACCAAAAGCTACAAGTAATAGCTTGTCTCCTTTTTGGATTAATCCTTTTTCATACATTTCATTTAGTGCAATTGGAACTGAAGCTGCTGATGTATTTCCATACTTATCAATATTTGTATAGAATCTATCTATATCCACATGCAACACTTTAGCTGCTGACTGAATTATTCTTATATTAGCCTGATGAGGTACTATATATTTTACTTCATCAAGTGACATACCTGTTTCCTTTAAAATGTACTTTACTGAATCTGATATTGCTCCTACTGCAAATCTTAATACTTTTCCGCCATTCATGACTACATGTCTATCTTTCAAAGAAGCTTCATCTGAGAAAGGCGTATCAAAATCGGCTGCTCCTATTGTTAAGGCATCTCCCTTTTTTCCTTCTGATTTTAGATATGATTTTATTATTCCTGCACCAGTAGTTTCTTTTAGCACTGCTGCACCTGCTCCATCACCAAATAATATACATGTTGATCTATCCTGCCAGTTAACAACCTTTGATAGAGTCTCAGCACCTATTATAAGTGCATTTTTATAATTCATTGATTTCATCATGCTTTGTGCTGCTTCCATGGCATAAATAAACCCTGAACATGCTACACTAATATCAAAACATGCTGCATTATCTGCACCTATTTTACTCTGCACTAAACATGCAACTGAAGGTATAAACATATCAGGACTTATTGTTGCTACTATAATTAAATCTAAATCTTTTGGATCAACATCAGCTCTTTCTAATGCAGACAATGCCGCCTTAACAGACATATCTGAAGTATTTTCTCCTTGTGAAATCCTTCTTTCACTTATGCCTGTCATCTTAACTATCCATTCATCATTTGTATCTACAAGTCTGCTAATATCATCATTTGTTACTGCTAAGGAAGGTACATATGCCCCAATTCCAGCAATTCCAATATTACTCATAGTATTTCTCCTTTTTAATTACAACTCATATTTTGATTTAAAAAATTTATTCAGCTTTTTTAATGAATTCATTAAAATTTCTTCTTCATTGTCATCTAATCCTTCTACAGCTGTATTAACCATATCTTTATGGAATTTATCATGCAGCCTATAAGCAAGCTTACCCTTTTTAGTAAGTTTGATTAAAACAACTCTTCTATCTTCTTCTATTCTTTTTCTTTCAACATACCCTTTTTTTATGAGTTTATTTATAGCTGTTGTAAGCGTTCCTACAGTAATTTTTAAACTCTGGGCAACTTCTGACATGCTTTTTTCAGAATACATTCCTATTGCTTCAAGCGTATGAATTTCAGTAATTGATAAGTCTGAAATAGGTCCATTCTTTAAGCTATGCTCTTCTATTTGTAAAATATCGTTGAACAATTCTACCAATAATTCATTGATAACAACTGTTGACCTGTTCATTATTTAACCCTCCTAAATGAAAGTTTATTATTCATCTCTAATAAGTTAATATTTATTTTTGTATTATAAGTTTCAAATATTTTGATAATCAAAATATACTACACTCAAAATAAATTGTCAATAAATTCTTAACATCATAACTTATTACATAATTTGATTCTTCTTGCAGTCACCTTTCATTTTTCGAGTTAATATGATATAATTTAGAAATATATTTTATTTTATTATATTACTATTAAATAAAAGGAGGTGAAAACTATTGCTATAAATGTATTTTAAAGCAATAGTATATACTATGATTAGAAAACTTATACTAACTACTGTTTTAATGTTGAGTGTTTTCACACTAGTTTCATGTGGATCTAAAAATGCAGATTCAAATTCTAATTCTAGTTCTTCATCATCTGCTGACAGCTCATCCTCTGTAGATGATAAATCTGAAAATAAAGATAATGATACAGATAAAACAGAAAATGAAAATTTAGAAAACAAAACTGAAAGTACAAGCAAACCTCAATCTAATTCAAAAGATAATGAAAACAGCATAAAATTCTCTATATATTCAATAGATGAGAATTCTTTAGAACCTAACGAAGTTGAAAGTATCACTATAGATGCAAACAAAAGTTTAAAAGATAAACTTACTGAATTATCAAATTCAATATCAAAAACTAATTTTGATGGTTTAAATCTTACTGTAAAATCTATAGATACAATAGATGGTAAAAAGGTTGCTACAATTAACCTTACTGATTCAGGAAATAAATCATGGATTCAAAAGTTCCAAGGTTCAACTGGAGGACAAGTAACAGCTAATACTTTAATTGAAAACTATCTTCAAACAAACAATAAATCCAACTCTGAATGGATTGATGGTGTTAAGTTCTTATACAATGACGAAATAATTGTATATGACCATGTATCTGACTTATCTGAAATACATTATAAGTAAAATAAATAAACCAGGTTTTTCGACCTGGTTTTACTATAAAATTTTCAAATCATACCATCCATAATACTACAGAAAATACAACAAACATAATGCCTATGGCTATCAGCTTACATAATATTGTAAAAATAATCTGTTTTTCAACTATCTCGACATAATCACAATTATTTTCGCTATACACTAATATAACATTATCCCCCACTTTATATTTTTTATCACTATCTAATATGTCATAAGTTATTATTTTGACTTCATTATTTTTAGTCTTAAACTTTATTATTGGTTTATATGCTGTTGTGTATACTATTTTTTTTTCATCATTTATATGTGATAATAATACTTTTTCAAAATCTATTATTTTACCTTGAACTTCATTTCCATTTTTGAGAATTTTCATTCTATCTATAAAAATTAAAATCCCAATTATGATAAATGTTATTCCAATAGATGCTAACAAAATACTAACCATATACATTCCTCCTATATATGTATATGATTAATTTAATTACTTGTTAACAATTTTAAAATTTTCTCTTATCTACAAGTATTTTTCAAAATGTTTTACATACTCCTTATATTCTTCTAAATCTCTTATAGGATTCAACTCCATATCCTTTTTCATGTAATCAAAAAATAATTCATCTAATTCTACACTTTTTCTCACATCATAGAATGTTTCAGACAATTTATCCATATGTACATAGCAACATGCCCTGTTATAATAAAGAAATCCTTGAGAAGGATTTTCCAATATGCCTTTATCTAAGATTTGTATTGCTTTTTCATATAATTTTCTTTCTTTATATATAACAGCTAAATTAA
>JBJEJM010000230.1:0-2608 GCA_051878075.1 Clostridium sp.
TACATTCATTTTCTGCTGCAATTTTCTTACATGTTTCAACAAGATCTTCTGCTGGAAATAATTCTTTAGGTGCACATGCTGTAAAATTCATACCCATTTTTGCACAAGCTACCATAAGTGAATTACCCATATTATTTCTTGCATCACCCATGTATACAAAATTAACACCTTTCAATCTGCCAAGCTTTTCTTCTATAGTTAGAAGATCAGCTATCATTTGTGTTGGATGGAATTCATCAGTAAGTCCATTCCATACAGGTACTCCTGAATAATGTGCTAATTCCTCAACTATTTTTTGACTGAACCCCCTATATTCAATACCATCATACATTCTTCCAAGAACTCTTGCTGTATCAGCTATACTTTCTTTTTTCCCCATTTGTGAACCTGCTGCATCAAGATAAGTAACCCCAAGTCCTAAATCCATTCCTGCAACTTCAAAAGAGCATCTTGTTCTTGTTGATGTTTTTTCAAAAAGTAAGACTATATTTTTTCCTCTTAAATTATCATGACGTACACCAGTCCTTTTTAATCTTTTTAAATCCTTTGATAAATCAATAAGATATCTTATTTCTGCTGGTGTGAAATCTAATAATTTTAAAAAACTTCTTCCTCTTAAATTTACTGCCATTGTTACTGCCCCCATTTTTTAGTATTATATTTTCTTTATTTTACTCATTATAACATATTTAGTTAAATAAAAATATTTATATTATACATTAAAATCACGGACAATATCTTTTAATTTTTCACTGCTTCTGCTTATATCATTTATTTGTGCAAGAACATCATTTGATTTATAGGATACTTCATCAGTTCCATTGGAAACATTCTTAACATTTTCTGCAATTTCAACATTCAGCTTGCTTATATCACTTATGTTATTCTTTACGATTTCCATAGATGCAGATAACTCCTCTGAAATGCTTCCAAGCTCTGAAGATGCATTTGCATAATATCCCGCATCCTCTTTATACTGTTTTGCTGTATCAACCATTGATATATAATCACTTACTACCTTTTTATCTATGAACTTCAGGATTTCCTTAGAACTATTGCTTAAATTTTTTACTGACTCTATGACATCTGCAGTAATCTTTTGAATCTTATCAATAGCATTTTTTGAATCCTCTGCGAGTATTCTAATTTCTTCTGCTACAACTGCAAATCCTTTTCCATTTTCACCAGCACGTGCAGCTTCAATCGATGCATTTAGTGCAAGTAAATTAGTCTGTTCAGCTATTTCTAGTATTGAATCTGATAACTTATGTATTTCATATACTTGATTTGAATCATGTATTGCATTAATAAGCTTTGCATTAACTCTTTGATAAATACTTACTGCTGAATTTCTAGAATCAATTGTATTTTTCATCATTTTTTCAGCCTTATCAGTTATATTCTGAGATGCTATTGCTGCTTCATTAGCTTTTTCACTCACTATATTTATTGTTGCTGCAATTTCTTCACTTGCTGCATTTACTTCTTCTGCTGAATCTGCTGTACCTTTTGATTTATTATTAATAGAATTAATATTTTCAACTATTTCGTTAATTCTGTCATTTAATGTTTCCATACTCTCATAAGCTTTTGTTATTGCAGAATTTTCATAATCTATTTCAGTTTTAGTTCCAACAACTGTATCTTTGAAATCATTTCTTATTTTTTCTGTTAAATATTTTATTTCTTCAATTTCATCTTTAAATCTTGAATCTCTTTTCTTTTTATTAATTCCAAAAGAATTACTTTCTACATTATCCCTAAAATCTCCGCCTGCTATATTTTTCAATGTATATACAACTTTAAATAATTTATTAACAATAATGATAATTGAAGATATTATTAGCACTATTCCAATAATACCTGCTAAAATAAATGCTAGTAATAAATATCCAAGACCTTTGGTCAATTCTGATTTTGCTTCAAATACTCCTAATTTCCAACCGACACTTTCTACTTCTGATATGCTCACATATTTTTCATTTCCATCATAATCTTCAATCAATGCAGATTTAAATTGATCTTGTTTTGAATCAGTTAATTCCTTAAGTTTTCCGCCACATATTTCTGATATATTTGTATGTTTATATGCATCAGGCATATATTCTTGATTTTTATGTACAATGATATTGCTATCCTGATCAATAAGCATTCCATAACTTCCATGTGTATCTGCTATTTCATTAACAGTATCAAGAAGCTTAGATATGCATATATCTGTTCCTATAACACCTATAAATTTTCCATTTTCCTGTACTGGCATAGCAATAGTAATAATCATTTTATTAGTGCCAGCATCAACATATGGAACTGTATAAACTTCTTTTTTAGAATCTTTAACTGCTTCATACCATTCCCTTGTTGTACAATCATATCCATCTGGCAGTGATGTTTCTCCACCTTTAATCATTAATTTATCTTCATATCCAACATAACAATCCTGAACTTCTTCTCCCATGTCAGCAAGTTTTCTAACTAAAAAATCCTTCTTTTCTTCTGCATTCCATGAACTATTATTTACTTCAAGTTCTCTTTTAATATCTTCTAACTGCACCTTCTTATTTACAAGCCAGCTGTTTATTTCAGAAGAATACTTCTCACTAGTAAT
>JBJEJM010000231.1:0-2603 GCA_051878075.1 Clostridium sp.
AAGAGCTTTACAAGAATTCCTATTGTTTCCACGTTAATTTCTCCTTTATGTATTAAAATATGTTACAACCAAATTTTAACGAAATAACAATAAAATGTTAATATAATCTTGTGATTTTTAACATAGATTTAATATAAGAAATACAAATTTAACAAAGATATCCTGGGATAAAAGGAGAAAATATATTAGTTATTGATTTTAAGAATCTATCATTATTTCTTAATTATATAAATAAAAATAGCTCACATATCATAAAATATTGATAAGTGAGCTGCTTTTAGCTATATAAATATTAATTTATAACTATACTATTTTTTATAGTATTTCTAAAATTTCTACAGAATACTTAGAACCAGGAGCATCTACTTCAACAATATCTCCAGCTTTTCTGCCTTTTAATGCTTTTCCTAAATCAGATTCTATACTTATCATCATATTTTCAGCATCAAGATCCATAGTGGTAACAAGAGTAACTACTTCCTCTTCATCATCATCAATGAATTTAACTCTTGCTTTACTGTTTATTCCAAGAACTGATTTATCCTGAGTATCATCATCAATAACTGTTGCAGTTGAAATCATAGTCATAAGATATTGAATTCTGTTATCATTTTCTCTATAGTTTGCACATGCTTCTTTATATTCTGCATTTTCTGATCTATCACCATGAGCAGCTGCTACCAATTTTTCTTTAGCAATCTCAGCTCTTTTAACTGTCATTCTATAGTCTAATTCTTCCTGTAATTTTTTCATGTTTTCTTGTGTTAATACATTATGCATACTGAAACCTCCCCGCAAATTACATATTTTTATATTATACAACTGTCTAAGGCATACTTAAAACATTTAAAGATATACTCTGTTATTATTATATAATATATACAGAAAAATAAAAGGTTATTACAGAGTTTTTATAAAGTATATAAGTAAATTGTAATTATAATAATAAAAAATGTATATAGAAAATTTAGAAATTTCTATTGATTGAAATTATATTGAAAGTTATAGTATAATTTAGATTACATTGGTTATATAGCTTTAACATAATTATGAAGTGTAAGTTTTACTTTCATAATGTTTGAATAGAATAATTAACAAATGATGAGGAGAATTATTATGAACGAATTAAAGCAAAAGTTATTCGATGAAATTCCAGGATTCAGAGAAAAGGGACACAAATTTTTAAACAAAGAACTTTCAGTGATGGAATTTAAGCATGCATCAGGTGGAATGGGAGTTTATGCTGAAAAAAGCAAAAATACATTTATGATAAGATTCAGAACGCCATCAGGGGTTATGAGTATTGATGAAATGAACTGGTTCATAAAAGCAGCAGAAGCTAATAACATGGAAAAAATCCATTTTACAACAAGACAGGCAATTCAATTTCATGAGTTATCAATAGATGCAATATGTGATTTAATGGAAGAAGCTCTTAAAAATGATATATATACAAGAGGAGCAGGAGGGAACTTCCCAAGAAATGTTGCAATGTCTCCACTTTCAGGAGTTGAAAAAGGTGAAGCATTTGATGTAACTCCATATGCATTATTAGTAAATAAATATTTCTTACAAAAAATAACAGGCTATCATCTTCCAAGAAAACTTAAGGTATCTTTCTCAAATGGAGATAATGATACAGCTCACTGCAGCATGACTGATTTAGGATTCTTAGCAGTAAATGAAGATGGAAAGAAAGCCTTTAAGATTTATATTGGAGGCGGACTTGGATTAAATCCTAAAAAGGGAGTATGCCTTGATGAATTATGTGATCCAAGCGAAGTATTATATTATGTTGAAGCAATGGTAAGATTATTCATTGCTGAGGGAGATTATAATAACAGAGCTAAAGCAAGAGTAAGATATATCCTTGACAGAATGGGTGAAGAAGAATTCAAAAAATGTTTTAATAAACATTTAGCACAAGTAAAAGCTGAAGAAGATTTTACTATAAAAATGGAAAGCGTTGAATATACAAAAGAAGGTATAAAGACAGACGTTCAAAATAATAGATTAGTTGAACAAAAACAGGAAGGATTATACAGTGTATACTTCCATCCAGTTGGAGGTCAGGCATATTTAAAAGACTTAAAAAATATCTTCAATCTTATTAAAGATATGAATGACATTGAATTAAGACTTACAATGACTGAAGGAATCTATATAAGAAATCTTAATGGAAAAGAAGCAGAAGAAATATTAAGAGTAACAGAAGGCTGTGGTGGTGAAACAAGACTTACACAAAGTGTTTCATGTATAGGAAGTCCAGTATGTCAGATAGGACTTGGATCAAGCCAGACTATGCTTGGAGAAATAATTAAATTCTTTGAAGAAAAAGAATATTCTAAAGATGTATTACCAAGCATTCATATATCAGGATGTGGAAATTCATGTGCATTCCATCAAGGATCATTAATAGGCCTTACTGGTAAAAAGAAAAAATTCAATGATGTTTATGAAGATGGATTTGAATTACATATTAACGGAACATTTGGAGAAGGAAATACAAAATTAGCTAAAGTTTACGGAGTGCTTCTTGCAAGAGAAATTCCTCAATTCATGTATGAGCTTGCTTTAAATATTGAAGCTAAGAATGTTGAGTT
>JBJEJM010000232.1:0-2590 GCA_051878075.1 Clostridium sp.
CCACAGGCAGGAACTCTTAAAAAGAAACAAGAGCAATTACAGACTCTTAGTTATAGAAACGTAACAGGAGAAGTCACTTATCTTCCATTAGGTATAGCTATGGAATTGCCTAAAGGATTTGAAGCCATAGTGTTACCAAGAAGTTCAACTCCAAAAAAGTTTGGTATAGTATGTGCCAACTCTATGGGGGTAATAGATAACAGTTTCTGTTCAGATGAAGATGAATGGAAATTTCCTGCTATTGCCATAAGGGAGACCACTATAGAAAAAGGCACAAGAATCTGTCAATTCAGAATACAACTTAGTCAGAAAGCTACGTTTTGGCAGAAACTTAAATGGCTATTTAGCAGTGGTGTAAAACTAATACAAGTAGATAGTTTAAACAATGAAGCACGTGGTGGACTGGGTAGTACAGGAATTAACTAAAATATAATATATGGTATCAATAACAATAATATTTATTATTATTACTATTGCCGTAATATACGGAATAACAAGAGACGTTAACAAGAAAATTGATTCTTATATGTCATTTAAAGAATCTATGGATTTGACTGAATTGCCAGTAGTAACATTTTATCAAGGAGATACCAAGATTAATTTCTTGTTAGATACAGGTAGTAATGATTCTATAATTAATGAAAACGCTTTAAAAGAATTAAACATAAAACATAAAAATCTTAATATTAAAACTGCTACTACAGGAGTTAATGGGGAAGATGTAGAAGGATATAAAGTTGAAGTTGAATTTAACTATAAAGGATATTTCTTTCTATATAATTTTCAAATAATGGATGTAAGTAAAGCATTTGATAGTATTAAGAAAGAAACAGGAGTTAATGTACATGGTATATTGGGAAATCAGTTCTTTAAGAAATATTCATATATCCTTGATTTTGACAAATTAGTGGCTTATTCAAAAAAATAATTATGAATAATATAAAAGAAATAAATTTGGATTCAAGAAACACATATGTGGAAACCAAGTTAATATCAGTTAAAGACAATACATACAAAATTAAATCAACTGGAGCATACATAAGGTTTGAAATGAAGCCTAATGAAGAAAATCTTCTTAATTGGGTGGATTTTGACGGAGGACCTATGCTTAAAATCGGAGATATTGTGTCTGGAAGGGAGATAGAAAAGATTGCCAAAGATTCTAATGACATATTTATAACATTTAAATGATTTATTTAGTTACAAATAACTTAGAATTATTTGAAAGTGAATCTTACAAGATAATAGGGGTAGATGAAAGTTTATCCCTATTATCTTCTTTAGATGAAATATCTGCTGATACTGAAACTGGAGGTATAGATGAATATACTAAAGATTTAAAATCAGTGCAGTTGGGTAATAAGGATTTTCAAATAGTTATAGATACTTCCACTGTAGATATTAAAAGGTATAAAGAATTGTTTGAGTCAAGTAAATTATTTTTATTTTGGAATGCATTATTTGATTTAAGATTCCTTTATAGATATAATATCTATCCAAAAAGAGTATATGATGGGTATCTTGCTGAAAAGCTCATGTGGTTAGGCTATCCTCCAGGCATTCATTCTATGAGTCTTAAAGCAGCAGGAGAAAGCTATTTAGGAGTTGAGTTGGATAAATCAGTTAGAGGTAAAATAATATATCAAGGACTTACTGAGGAGGTCATTATTTATGGTGCTAATGATGTCAAGTATTTAGGAGAAATTAAGGAAAAGCAACTTAAAGAACTTGAAAAAAGAGACTTACTTAGAGCTATAGATATAGAGAATAGGTTTGTGTTAGTATTAGCTTATTGTCAGCATTGTGGTATAAAACTTGACAGAAAAAAGTGGGAAGCCAAGATGATAAAAGACAAGGAGAGAGAAAATAATGCTAAAAAGGCTCTTGATAAATGGTTAATAGATAATGAACCTAACAGTAAACATATCTTTATAGACAGACAAGGTGATTTATTTACGGGTTACAATCTTGAACCTCAAGTAAACATCAATTGGAACAGTGCCAAGCAAGTAGCTCCTATATTTAAAAAATACGGAGTTGAGGTTTCTGTGGAGGATAAAGACAAGGGGGGAACTAAGGATAGTATAGATGCTAAGGTCTTGAAGCCCCAAAAAGATAAATGCTCCTTAATTCCTATATATTTAGACTATAAGGAAGCAGTCAAGGTAACTTCAACTTACGGAGAGAATTTTCTAAAGCAAATTAATCCTGTCAGTGGCAGAATCCATACTAATTATAGTCAATTAGGTGCTGACACAACCAGAATAACCTCAGGAGGAAAGGATAAGAGCAATAAGACAGAATACGTTAATCTCCTTAATCTTCCTGCTGATGAGGAAACAAGAGCCTGCTTTGTCGCCGAGGAAGGTAATAAGTGGATTTCTATTGATTATAGTGGTCAAGAAACTTATTTAATGGCAAGTATAGCTAATGATAAAGCTATTATAAAAGAACTAACTGAAGGTTCGGGAGACATTCATAGTCTTACAGCATATATGAGTTATCATGAAATCCCGAGGGAAACTCCTATAAAGGATATAAAAAAGTTATATCATAATCTCAGACAAGAAGCCAAAGGTATAGAATTTGC
>JBJEJM010000233.1:0-2554 GCA_051878075.1 Clostridium sp.
ATCCAAATATTGCTCATAATGCTAATTACAATGCTATTCCTTACTTTGTATAATCTGTTTGTAACGTTTAATATAAAACTATTTATATTTATAATAAACATTATATTTCCTATTTAACGAGAAAATTCTATAGAATAACTATGAAAAATACATAAAAAACCAATCTACCCCATGAATTTTTTATCTTATTTTACATAATAAAGCAAATTATAATTGAATCGACTTTATTTACATATTATAATTAAATTATAACAATATACAATGAAAGGGGTATAAATTATGTTTAAAAAATGTTTAAAACTACTATTCACATTTGTTATGTGCTGTCTTTTAAGCTTTTCTGAAATCATTTTCTCTGCACCAGATAAAGCTGACGCATATTCTAATTTTGCAAGCGGTGCTGACATAGGCTGGGTAAATCAATTGGAATCAAAGGGCATCAAATGGGTAAATGACTATGGATATAATGAAGATGTTCTTAAGATTCTTAAAGACCATGGAGTAGATTCAGTAAGATTACGTGTGTTCGTAAATCCTCCACAAGATGGTATGTGGTATTCACAGAAAGGTACTGTAATGCTTGGTTACTGCGATAAAAATAGCGTTGTTTCCATGGCTAAACGTGCTAAAAATATGGGCTTTAGAATTATGATTGACTTCCACTATAGTGATTATTTTGCAGATCCTGCAATTCAGGATATTCCAAGTGCATGGAAAAATCATTCTTTCTCACAATTACAAGATGATGTATATAATCATACATATGATGTTATGTCTTCATTAGCAAGAGAAGGCATATATCCAGAATGGGTACAGGTAGGAAATGAAATTAATTCTGGTATGCTATTGCCTCAAGGTTCTATTTGGAAATCAGGCAGCACTCCTGATACAAAAAATTTATCTCAATTAATTAACAAAGGTTATGATGCTGTTAAAAATGTAAGTTCTTCTTCAAAAGTAATAATTCATTTAGCAAATGGACATGATAATTCTTTATTTAGAAGAGTTTTTGATTCTTTAACTTATAATGGTACAAAATTTGATGTTATCGGAATGTCTTATTATCCATATTGGATTGGTTCAAAATATACTGATAATATCGATAAACTAGCTTATAATTTAAACGATATGGCATCTAGATACAATAAAGAAGTTATGGTCTGTGAAGTTGGTGGTCTTACAACAGAATCAACAGAATCATATAACTTAGTTAAAGCAACTATAGAAAAAGTTAAAGCTGTTCCAAATTCAAAAGGAATTGGTGTATTCTATTGGGAACCATGTTCTTCACCAGATGTTTTACCAGACTCATATCCACTAGGTGCATGTACAAAAATATCAGATAACACTTTAAAATTCAATGATGCTATCAATGCATTTAAAAATCAAAGATCATTCCCTAATACATCTGTTAAATATAAAATAGTAAATCGTCTAAGTGGTAAAGCTCTAAATGTTTCAAAAGGTTCATGGGATGATGGTGCTACAATTGAACAATATGATTACTATGGATGGGATAGCCAAAAATGGTATATTGTTAATGATGGTAATGGTTACTATTCAATAAAAAATGCAGGTAACGGAAAAGTTCTTGATATCTTATCAAGATCTCAATATGATGGAGCTTATTGCGTTCAATGGACAAGCAATGGTGGATATAATCAGGAATGGTCATTCACTAAGACATGGGATTCATACTACAAGATTGTAAATAGAAATAGTGGTAAAATTCTTGATATAAATGCTTCTTCAAAAGATAATGGTGCTCAAGCTATTCAATGGACAGATAAAGATGGCTGGAATCAAGAATGGTTATTTATAGAAGTAGAATAATTATTCAATAAAATGCAAAAAGGAGATAATTGCATTGCAGTATCTCCTTTTTATTATTACCAAAATCAAATTTTCTGTATACATTCTTTTAAAATTACTTTTTATATTTTGCTTCAAGTTGGTCAATCTCATTTTTTACTTTTTCTGCTGAACTAGTCCAGTTTGCTTTTTCACTATCTGTTTTTGCTTTATTAGCATTATTTTCATAAATCCTTAAAAGTTCCTTTTCATTTTTAATATCTAAAAATAATGACATATCATCCATTCTGATTACTTCTTTCTTTATTAAAATTATTTTTATATTATAAAAAATTCTATAAATATGAAGTTGTATCCTTTATTTATGTTATATGAATGATATTGTGTAGCATAAATAAAGTTTAATATCACTGCAATAATTATATACTTAAATCATAAATACATGCATTATAAGTTTTCTATGATTTTAGTATCATCTCCTTAAAGCTTTTTTCTACCTTCTGGATTGTATTTGCCTTAATCTAAACTTTATTAACTGAATTTATTTTTTATATACTTCTTTTTTATTAAACCCCTCTTTATTATTAGTTATGTTCTATTAACTATACTCTCATATATTTTTATTAATTTTAGGAATGCATATATTTAAATCATAAGTTAGTAATTATGCCTATCCTTTAACTTCAATATTATTGTAATTCTTCTTAAGTTAATTGTTAATATATGTATTTTTAAGAAATAA
>JBJEJM010000234.1:0-1262 GCA_051878075.1 Clostridium sp.
TAATGGAATATTAGATAAGTCTACTAATGTTGATATAAAAACTAATACATTAGAAAAATACTTAAAAGAAACATTAAATGGAATGAACAATGTTAATGATGATGTAGAAAATACAGCAGCATTTATGGAAGAAATATCTGCCAATATAAATAATATGACAGTTAATATTGAAGAAATATTTAAGAGATATGATACTATTGATAACATAACAAAAGATATGAATAATATTGCACAGGAAATTCAATAAATATTAAAATAGTACTGTTATAAATTGAAAATAGTACATAAATTGCAATATTTAAAATAGTATAAGTTAAGCTATGATAAGACAATCTATTACTGAGGTGATAGAAATGGGTAAAAAAATGAAAGCTGATAATACGAGAAAAAAGAAGCATGTAAATCATAATCCACAGGCAGAAAGTGTAAAAGCAGTATTTGGTGAGCCAAAAGCTTATACATTTGAAGATATGGTGAAAAAAGATTTCGAATAGTTATATTACATAAATATCTTCTTGAAAATTGACTGCTTACAAAATGAGAAAACTCCAAAGTATTTACTTAGGGGTTTTCTTGTTATATTTTAAAAGAATAATAATTTGTTAGGATTATAATTATTGTATTATAATTATAGTGAAAATTTTAATCTAGGAGTTGGAAAAATGAAATTTGAATTATCAATTAATGAACTTGGAGAAGCATTAAAAAAAGTTGGTGATAATAATGATTTGAGTATACTTATAAAATCACAATTAAGTGGAGGATGGATGACTCTTACTGGTGATGCTAAGATTGTAAAAGTTCCAGATAATAATGCCTCGGGATGCAGAAGTAAGAAGGATAACATAATACATATACAGATAAATAATGATACTGAACAAGAGACCTTGGTCAAGCTTACTGGTGCACATGATAAGAAATTCAATGTAGATATTTCTGCTGGAAGATATAGAGAATTGTCAAATAATAATTTAACAATTAATCAGATAAAAATAAATGAAAATGAAACAAAGATAAGAATAGATGAAAATATAATATTTACAGTGAAAAACAATGTTGATAATATTATAGAACTAGTAAAATAAAGAATCTTGATATCTATAAAATTATAAATATAAAATTATACAAAAAACTCTCTTTAAAAATTAAGGGAGTTTTTTGTATTTAATTTATTAAATATGAGAAAAATAAATTAAAATCAATTATGCAGGAGTAAAGTTTATGAGAATAAGACTTGGTTATGTTGCAATTTCAATGAGTTT
>JBJEJM010000234.1:1362-8035 GCA_051878075.1 Clostridium sp.
CAGGAGTAAAGTTTATGAGAATAAGACTTGGTTATGTTGCAATTTCAATGAGTTTAGGCAAAGGTGTTACAAGCTCTAGTCCAGTAACTTTTAAAAATTATACGAAATTAAATTCTAGTGAAGAAAGAATGAACAAGCTGAAAAGCGTAGCATTATCAAATTTAAGTGATTTAGGAAAAATACTTTTATATAATGTAGAAAATAATATACATTTTTATAGAATAACATCAGCATTGATACCACTTGTAACTCACCCTGAAGTGGGTTACTGGGGGCATAGAGAGATATTTAAAAAGGACTTTGAATACCTTGGAAATATAATAAATAAGAATCATATGAGAGTAGATACGCATCCAGATGAATTTAATGTATTGAATAGCATAAATCCAAGAGTTGTAGCTAATACAAAGAAAAATTTAATATGCCAGACTGAATGGTTTGAAGATTTAAATTATAGCCAAGGCAAAATGGTAATTCATGTAGGTGGAGCTACTGGAGGAAAAATAGAAGGAATACATCGTTTTATTAATAATTTCAGAGAATATCCTTATGAAATAACATCAAGACTTATAATTGAAAATGATGATAAGGTATATACAGCAGATGAAGTATTAAATCTATGTAATACATTAAATATTCCAATGGTTTTAGATGTTCATCATCATAACTGCAATAATAATGGTGAAAGAATAGAAGATATAGCAGAAGAAGCATTTAATACATGGAACAATGAAATCCTGCCACCTAAAATACATTTTTCATCACCAAGAGAATATGAAAATGATAGGAAACATGCAGATTATATTAATGCAGAAGAATTTGTTGAGTTTATTGAAAAAGTGAAGATATTTGACAGAGACTTTGATGTAATGCTGGAATGTAAACAAAAAGATACAGCACTTTATAAGCTTACAGAAGATATAAAAAAAATAAAGCCTCAATATACTTGGATAGATCAAAGTACATTTATAGTCTGAAGGCAGCTATTAAATTATTAAGATTAATTGAAAATACACGATAATAAATTATGATATATAGTTATTAATTTATTTACTATACTATTTTGAAGAATATTTTTTGTATTATTTTTCATATTACGTGGAGGATGGGGAAAATGAAAAAATTTAAAGTTCTTGCTTTAGTAATGGCTATATTAATGATTCCAAGTGTTTGTGCAAATGCTTCAAGTTCAAAGAAAAGCAAAGATGGTGATTATACTAAGGAAGAAATTGATAACAGAAGACCTGGTTTTTATGCTAGTGACATAGCTAAAAGCAATCAATATGTGAATTCTGGTAAAAATACATTTTCAGCACCAACAGCACCTAGTGTTGATGATGAGGAAGAAGATGATTATGAAGTAATAGAAAATTACAATTTTGATCAGGTTGGACCAATAAATGTAAATAATATTACAAGCATAACAGCGGTTCCAGGAACCGATGCAAAATGGGGAAGAACTAAAGATGGAAAGTGGATATTCATTGAATATAATCAACCAGGAACAGGATGGAAGCTTGTTAATGGTGACTGGTATTACATGGATTCAAATGGAATTATGCAGACAGGATGGATAAATCCAGATGGAAGCTGGTATTATTTATATCCAAGTGGACGTATGGCTAGAAATACTTACATAGGCAGTTTCTATGTAGGAGATTCAGGAGCAATGATTTAATTTAATCAAGAGATAATAGTTAATAAAAGGACTTTTGCAGTTAGATGTAAAAGTCCTTTTATTGATTATAATTATTTTTTGTATAAAATAATTTTCCTCTGCGTAAAATATTTATAAGATGATAAAGAATCGATATATGATATTTTATTAAATAGTTTAATTTTAAGCTTTCCCTTTAATAGTCACAGTTAAGATGATTTCTATTATCTATTAAACAATAATAATTATTATTTAGTATTTACTTTTTGATAATATCGAGTTAAAATATTCTTATAGATGACGACAATAATATTTGAATTTAACTTAGTAGAGGAGATATAGTTATTATGAAGATTTTAGTTGTAGGATGTACACATGCAGGAACAGCAGCAATAGTTAATTTAAAAGAAACTTACCCAGATAGTGAAATAATTGTATATGAAAAAAATAACAATATTTCATTTTTATCATGTGGTATAGCATTGAATGTAGGAAAAGTTATTGAAAGTACTGAAAGTTTATTCTATAATTCACCAGAGAACTTAGCTAAAAGTGGTGTTATAACAAAAATGGAGCATGAAGTTCTAGATATAAACTTTGATGATAAAAAAGTAGAAGTAAAGAATTTAGTTACTGGAGAAGTATTTGAAGATAATTATGATAAATTAGTTTTAACTTTAGGATCATGGCCAATAGTACCTAAATTTGAAGGTGGAGAATTAGATAATATAGTTTTATGCAAAAACTATAATCATGCACTTAATATTATTGAAAAATCTAAAAAGGCTGAACATGCAATAGTTATTGGTGCAGGATACATAGGAGTTGAATTAGTTGAAGCATTTGAAATGCAGGGTAAAAAAGTTACTCTTATAGATGCTGAAAATAGAATAATGGCTAAGTATCTTGATAAGGAATTTACTGATATAGCAGAAAAAGAATTTACTGATAGAGGAGTAAATTTAGTTCTAGGCGAAAAAGTTCAAAAGTTCAATGGTGAAGATGGAAAAGTTACTGAAGTTGTAACTGATAAAGGAACATATAAGGGAGATCTAGTTGTTTTATGTATTGGATTTGCTCCAAATACAAAACTTATTCAAGGTAAATTAGATACATTAAATAATGGCGCTATAATTATAGATGAATATATGAGAACAAGCAGAGAAGATGTTTTCGCAGCAGGAGACTGTTGTGTAGTTAAATATAATCCTGCTGGTGATGAAAGATATATACCTTTAGCAACAAATGCAGTAAGAATGGGTACATTAGTTGCTAAAAATATTATGAAACCAACACTTAAATATATGGGTACACAAGGAACTTCAGGTATTAAGATATATAAAAAATGTATAGCTTCTACAGGGTTAACAGAAGAAGGTGCAAGATTAACAACATCTATCAATGCAGATAGTGTTATAATAACAGAAAATAATAGACCAGAATTTATGCCTGATTATGAACCAGCAACTATAAAACTTGTATTTGATAAAGACAGCAGAAGAATTATCGGAGGACAAATCTGTTCGGATATCGATTTAACTCAATATATGAATACTTTATCAGTTGTTATACAAAATAAGATGACAGTTGAAGAGTTAGCAATGACTGATTTCTTCTTCCAGCCACACTTTAATAAACCTTGGAATTTATTAAATAGTGTAGCTTTAAAAGCACTTTAATTTAAGAATTTATGCTATGAAAGGCTTTCGCAATATATTGCGAAAGCCTTTTTTCAGCATGATTTTTTAATTTAAAATTATCAGAAAATTCTGGAAACAAATTGTATGTATCCGCATATATTAGTATAAAGAATACGTAAATATATATCATACATATGATTGACAAAAAAATAACAATATGAATGATAATGATATGGAGGTATGTTATGTTAGAAAATTTGAAAATTAAATTAGTCAAAATAGCACAGGATGCTGAAAAATATGGATTATGCAAAGAAAAGACAGGAAACTTTAGTATCAGGGATTCTACAACAGGATATATATTAATAACTCCATCCCAGGTAAGCAGGAATAATCTAAAACCTGAAAGCATATGTGTTGTAGATTTAAATGGGAATATAATTGAGTCTCAAAAAGGTAAAAAGCCAAGCCGTGAAATACTTTTACATCTTGAAATATATAAAGAAAAGAAAGATGTAAAGGCTATTATGTATACACATTCATTATATGCAACTATATTTGCAGTTGCCAATAAGGTTATTCCACCAATAGTATCTGATTCAAGGCATTATGGAGGATATATATATGTTGCGCCTTATAAAAAAGCTCAGACATTAGAATTAGCAAAGAGTGCAATAGAACCTTTAAATAAAAATGATGTATGCCTTCTTGAAAGACATGGTGTTGTAATAACAAGCAAAAATATAGATGAGGTTTTGACTAAAGCAAGATATGTTGAAGATGTTGCAGAAATCTACTATAAGGTATTGGTCTTAAATAAATTTGAAGAGCCTAAGAGGCTGGATATTGAAGAAATAAAGGGCTGAAAGCTGAATAGTTAAGAATGTTCAGTTAAAGGTTTATATCAATGATGGAATATGAATTGATATCAATTAGATTCTATCATTGATTTTTCTTTTGCATTTAATAGATAATCTCAATGTAAAATATTAATAAAGCAATAAATACAGACATAAATCAAGGAGTGGGCTATAATATGAAAAAATTTATTACTTCCAAAGAAGCAGTATCTCTAATAAGGGACTATGATACAATTGCATTTTCAGGATTTGCAGGACTGGCAGTTCCAGAGTGTTTGATTAAATCTTTAGAAGAAAGATATTTGAAAACTGGATATCCTAAAGATCTTACACTTATGTTTGCGGCAGCACAGGGAGATGGAGATAAGAGAGGATTAAATCATATGGCACATAAAGGTCTTATAAAGAGAGTCATTGGAGGACATTTCAACCTTGCTCCAAGACTTGCAAAGCTTATGAGTGACAATTTAATTGAAGGATATAATCTACCACAGGGAGTAATGTGCAATATATTCAGGGATATAGCAAGGAAATCAGATTTTACATTAAGCAAGGTGGGAATTGGCACATTTGTTGATCCAAGGGTAGAGGGAGGAAAGGTGAATTCAATTACAAAAGGAGATATGGTTGAAGTTGTAAAAATAAAAAATAGTGAGTATTTATTATATCACCACAGAAAAATTGATGCTGCATTTATAAAAGCCAGTTATTGTGATGAATCTGGAAATATATCATTGGATAGTGAAGCAACTTATTCAGAAGCATTTATAATTGCTCAGGCAGTAAAAAATTGTGGAGGTATTGTAATTGTTCAAGTTGACAGAGTTGTTTCAAATCATATTATGAAATGTAAAAATGTTAAGATTCCAAGAATGTATGTTGACTATATTGTACCTGTTATAAATAATAATGAAAAAGAGCAGGTATTGGGAATAGAGTATAATCCACAGCTTACTTCAAATGCAGATATGTATCACATGAATATTAAGGAATCTTCAGAATATGAGGAAAAAAGAGTTGCTGAAAAAATTAGCGCAAGGACAGTAATAGGAAGAAGAGCTGAAATGGAGCTTAAAAAAGGAGATGTAGTAAATATAGGGATAGGAATGCCAGAGGAAATATCAAGGATAGCTTTTGAAACAGGAATGAATAAATATATTACGCTTACTGTAGAACCTGGTCCTATAGGAGGTATACCTCAAAGTGGAAGAAAATTTGGGGCGTCTCTAAATCCAGAATGTATACTTGATCAGCTCAGTCAGTTTGATTTTTATGATGGTGGAGGACTTGATGTGGCATTTTTAGGTTTAGCTGAATGTGATAAAATTGGTAATATAAATGTAAGCAGATTCGCAGGAAAATTAGCTGGATGCGGAGGGTTCATAAATATAACCCAGAATGCTAAAAAAGTGGTATTCTGCGGAACTTTTACAGCAAAGGGATTTAAGGCAGATATATCCAATGGGAAAATTAATATAATTACTGAAGGATCAAATAAAAAATTCAAAGATAAAGTTGAACAGATTACTTTTAATGGTGAAAATGCTGTAAAATCAGGACAAAAGGTAATGTATATAACAGAAAGAGCCGTATTTAAACTTTTTCCTGATGGACTGCATTTAATTGAATTTGCTCCAGGTATCGATATAAAAAAAGATATATTAGATTTAATGGAGTTTGAACCTGTTATTGATAAGAATATTAAGCTGATGAATGAGAATTTGTTTATTGATTCTTGATTTTAAGAAAAATTAATTTTATAAATTTTATCCTGACTTTGGACTATTATAATATGATAAAATGGAAATATAGCATTGGTTATAAGTCCAATTAAGCGTAGGAGGATTAAAGATGAGTATACTAATAAAAGGAGATAAAGTTGGAATAGTAGCATGTTCTAATGGCCTGGATATAAGTATGAAGGAAACAATATCACAATTAATGACTACATTAAATAATATAGGGATTGAACCTAAACTGAGTAAAAGAATATATAAGGAGTATTCTGCATTTAATGGAACTGGAAAAGAGAGAGCAGATATTCTTATGGATTTTTACAAAGACAATGATATTAAAGCTATATTTGATATTTCAGGCGGCGATTTATCCAATGGAATATTAGATTATTTAGATTTTGAAGAAATAAACAAATGTTATAAGCCCTATTTTGGATATAGTGATCTTACAGTTGTAATAAATGCATTATATTCAAAGACAAACAAGAAATCATATTTATATCAGGTAAGAAACCTTGTTGATACACATAGAGAAGAACAGATAAAAAATTTTGAAGATACATTTTTTAATGGAAAGGATTCAATTTTAAATTTTAATTATAAATGGGTGCAGGGAACGTCCATGGAAGGTACTATTGTAGGAGGAAATATTAGGTGTTTGCTAAAACTTGCAGGTACAGAATATATACCGGATTTTCAAGATAAAATATTATTTTTAGAAAGTTTCGGCGGAGATGTTCCTAAAATGGCTGCATATCTTACACAATATAAGCAGATGGG
>JBJEJM010000234.1:8135-11543 GCA_051878075.1 Clostridium sp.
GATTCCAGCAGATGCTTAAATTCTTATTTAAATTAAAAAGTATCCATATCTTTTTCAATATCTATAAGTTCTGCTTCTGTATTGCTTTCAATAAAAGATATTATGTTTTCTGCTGTCGAATCAATCTGCTTCGCATTTGTACATACACCAGAAATGCCAATAACAAGAATCTGATGAGTATCCTGCATATCAACTTCTGCTACAGATATATTAAACTTATTTTTTAATTTCTGCATTATACTTTTTATGACCATCCTTTTTTCTTTTAGGGAATGTACCCAGGAAGCTCTAAGAGTGACTTTCATTAATAATATTTTCAAAAGTACATCAATCCTTTCTTTTTTATTATTAATAATAGTATAATTGAATTGAAGAATAATTATAATAAAGTCACAAAAATGTTTATATAAATAATAAAATTTTAATATTGTGGCTTATTGACAAAATAAAATGATTAATATATCATAAAGTCATGAAAAATAAATATTTTTATAAAAAGCAGTGATAAAGAGGAGTAGAAATTAAGAAGCATCATAAGAGAGAGGGAAAAGCTGAAAACCCTTATGTGGAAAATTTCGAAGGTAGCTTTTGAGCTTCTTTAGTGAATTTTAGTAGCTGAAGACGGTTGTCTAAATCGTTATTTGAATTAAGAGTCCATTAGAGCATAATATATGTTTACGTGGAAATAAAGGTGGTAACGCGGGTCTTCGTCCTTTTATTAGGATGAGGCCCTTTTTATATAAAAAGATTTGGAGGAATTAAGGATGTCAGAAAATAAAAATATATCAACTACATATGATCCCAAAGAATTCGAAGATAGAATTTATAAGACATGGGAAGAAAAAGGGTACTTTACACCAAAGGTGGATAAGAGCAAAAAGCCATTTACAATAGTTATGCCGCCACCAAATATAACAGGTCAGCTTCATTTAGGCCACGCATTTGATGATACACTTCAAGATATGCTTATAAGATTTAAAAGAATGCAGGGATACTGCACATTATGGCTTCCAGGTGAAGACCATGCTTCTATTGCAACAGAAGTTAAAGTTGCAAACAAATTAGCTGAAGAAGGCTATAATAAAAAAGAAATGGGAAGAGAAGCATTCCTTGAGAAAGTTTGGGAATGGAGTGACAAGTACAGAGCTACAATAAGAAATCAAGTTAAAAAACTTGGTGTTTCTGCTGACTTTACAAGAGAAGCATTCACAATGGATGAAAACTTAAGTGCTGCTGTAAAACACGTATTTGTTAAGTTATACAACGAAGGATTAATATATCAAGGAAATAGAATAACTAACTGGTGTACACACTGTCAGACAGCTTTATCTGATGCTGAAATAGAATACGAAGAGCAAACAGGTCATTTCTGGCATATCAATTACCCATTAGCTGATGGAAGCGGATATCTTGAAATCGCTACAACAAGACCTGAAACATTACTAGGTGATAGTGGTGTAGCTGTTAATCCTAATGATGAAAGATACAAACATTTAATAGGAAAGACTGTAATATTACCATTAGTAGGAAGAGAAATTCCTATAGTTGGAGATGAATATGTTGACTTAGAATTTGGAACTGGTGCAGTTAAGATGACTCCAGCTCATGATCCTAACGACTTTGAAGTAGGTAAGAGACACAACCTTGAAATCATAAGAGTTATGGATGACAAGGGAATAATCAATGAAAAGGGTGGAAAATATCAAGGACTTGACAGATACGAAGCTAGAAAAGCTATCGTTAAGGACTTAGAAGAAGCAGGACTTTTAGTTAAGGTTAAAGAACATGTTCATAATGTTGGTACTCATGATAGATGTGGTACTACAGTAGAACCAATCATATCTAAACAATGGTATGTTAAGATGGATGAATTAGCTAAACCAGCTATCGAAGTTGTTAAAAATGGTAAGACTAAATTTGTTCCAGAAAGATTTGATAAGACATACTTCAACTGGATGGAAAATATCCAGGACTGGTGTATTTCAAGACAATTATGGTGGGGACACAGAATCCCAGTTTACTACTGTCAGGATTGTGGTGAAATGATGGTTCTTGAAGATGCTCCAACAAAATGTACTAAATGTGGAAGCACTAACATTGAACAAGATAAAGATGTTCTTGATACATGGTTCTCTTCAGCATTATGGCCATTCTCAACTTTAGGCTGGCCGCATAAAACAGAAGATTTAGAGTATTTCTATCCAAACAGCGTATTAGTTACTGGACACGATATAATCTTCTTCTGGGTTGCTAGAATGATATTCTCAGGATTACACTGTATGGGAGAAACTCCTTTCCACACTGTACTTATCCACGGACTTATAAGAGATTCTCAAGGTAGAAAGATGAGTAAGTCATTAGGAAATGGTGTTGACCCACTTGAAGTTATAGACCAATATGGCGCTGATGCATTAAGATTTATGATAGCAACTGGTAATGCTCCAGGTAACGATATGAGATACTATCCAGAAAGAGTTGAAGCTTCAAGAAACTTCGCTAATAAGATTTGGAATGCTTCAAGATTCGTTATGATGAACCTTGATAAAGAAATCATGAACAAATACAAAGACTGCAAGGAATATTCATTAGCTGATAAGTGGATATTATCAGAAATGAATACATTAGTTAAAGAAGTTACTGAAAACATGGAAAAATATGAACTTGGAATTGCAATGCAGAAGGTATATGACTTCATGTGGACAGAATTCTGTGACTGGTATATTGAACTTATAAAGCCAGTATTCTATGGTGAAGATGAAAAAGCTAAGGGTGTAGTTTACAATGTATTAAACACAGTTTTAGTTACTGGATTAAAATTATTACATCCAGCAATGCCATTTATTACAGAAGAAATTTACACTCACTTAACTGATGAAGAAACTATAGTAAATGCTGCATGGCCAGAATTTGATGAAGCTTTAGTTAACAAAGAAGCTGAAAATGATATGGCTTATGTTATAGAAGCAATCAAGGGATTAAGAAATGTAAGAGCTGAAATGAATGTACCACCTTCAAGAAAAGCTAAGGTTATAGCTTATATTGCTGATGATGCTAAGGAAGCATTTACAAATGGTGCATCATATATTGAAAAGTTAGCTTCAGCTTCAGAAGTTGAGTTCATAGCTGATAAATCAGTAGTTCCAGCAAATGCTGTATCTCTAGTAGTTAAGGGTGGAGAATTATTCATGCCGCTTTTAGACCTTGTAGATAAAGATAAGGAACTTGAAAGATTAAACAAAGAAGTTAAGAAATTAGAAGGCGAAATTGAAAGAATTGATAAGAAGTTATCAAATCAAGGTTTCGTAGCTAAAGCACCTGAAGCTGTAGTAAATGCAGAAAAGGAAAAGAGAGTTAAATACGTTGAAATGCTTGAAGCTGTTAAAGTAAGAATAGATGCTTTAAACTAAT
>JBJEJM010000235.1:0-2543 GCA_051878075.1 Clostridium sp.
CCCTATATTATTTTTTTTATTTTTTTATCTCCATAATTTTCTTTCATGTTTTCTTCAAAAAATCCAAGTTCAATTACTTTATCAAACCATGTTTTGCATGTCACTGTAAGATTCATGGCAGATTTTATTATTTCTCTCATGAGACTAACTATTGACAGATTCATTTCCATACTGCATCCATCAATAGCTGGAATAAGATCGCCATACATGTCTATCATTCCACTTCTTGATGCTGTTTTCATTGCTTCCTCTTCAATTTCTTTTGTATGCATAATATTAAGGTCATTCTTAAGATAAGCAAGTGCAGCAATCAATCCATAACATCCCCAGTCTGACACTGTTGCTGTAATAATGTTATCTGCTTCTACACTTGCTGCTATTCCTCCATTACATCCACAGCTGCATTTTCCTCTAGCTGCATACGGAACATATTCTTCAAGATGCTCTTTCAATGTTCCCATTCCAATTTCATTTCCAAGATCACCAATTGCAATATTTAAAACTCCTTTTTCCTTAAGCATTCTAAATAAAATATCTTGTTTTGCTTCTAATTCTGTAACATCAAGACCGACAGCATTATGATAAATTCCCTTTAAATTTGCCCCTGGGCATTCAATACTTATAACTGCTGAAGGCATTCCTTTTTTAATAAGTTCCTCTGCTTGTTTATGCGCTTTACTTTCATCCTTTGTAAATTTAATTCCTGCAATTGATAATGGATATTCATTCAATCCTTCAATGCTGTCATGAAAATGTAATCCAATAACATATGATAAATTTTTCACTGCTTCAATATTTTCTTCTGGACATATAATTACTGGTTTAACGCTGAATCCCCTTACAAGAGCTCGTGCCAAAAGCATTGTGCTTACTATTCCATCCATTTCTGCTTTCTTAAATGGACGTAATACAAATCCAGTCATTAAATAAACAAGATCTCCCTCTCTAAGTGTATTAATAATTTTCTTTGCGCTATTCATTGTTAAAGGTTCGCCTGTGTATTCTCTTGCTGCACTGTACAAAATTCTGCATACTCCATATCCTCTTGGATCTAGATTCATTATACTATCAAGGCTTTCTCCTACATTCAAAATTGTGAGTGATTTCTGATTCATAGCCTGCTCACCTCCTTACAGCTAACATAAACTAAATTCTTTTATATCTGTTTCTTCCATAAATTCCTTAAGCAGAGCATCCTGAAGAGTTTTTATGAGTTCAGGTGATTTTCCTCCAACATGTTTTCCATCAATTTCATATGCTGTCATACAGAATTGTCCTGAACTTGTTACTATTACTTCATCAGCATCCATAAGCTCCTTTAATGTAAAGGCAGTTTCATTTACTGGAATATTAAACTTTTTACACATTTTAATTAAATGTGCCCTTGCTATTCCTGGAAGTATAAGATTGTCTGTTGGTGCAGTTTTAAGAATTCCATCCTTAATTATTGAAACATTGCTGTGAGCACATTCTGTTACTCTGTCTCCTCTATGGAATACAGCTTCATCACATCCCATCTCCTCTGTCTTTTGTGCTGCCATTACACTTGGAAGCAAGTTCAAAGTCTTTATATTGCAATGAAGAAACCTAGTATCTTCTAAAGTTATCAGCTTTAATTTATGGGACATATCTTTAATATTCATAGGTCTTAAAACTATCCATAAATTAGAACTTTCATCACCCTTAGGAAAAGCATGATTTCTCATTCCTGTTCCCCTTGTTATCTGCCAATATACAAACTGCTCTCCACTATCTACTTTACTTACCATCTCCTGAAGAAGTTCCTTAAGTGCATTTTTCGTATAAGGAATTTTCATACGTAGCAATCCTGCACTATTAAAAAATCTATCAATATGCTCATCTAAAGCAAATATTTTATGATTTCTGCTATATGTGGCATCATATACACCATCTCCAAAGTAACACACTCTGTCATTCATAGGTATTTTCATATTTTCAATTAAATCATACTCTCCATTATAATAACCCAAATTCTTCATATAAAATCCCTCCTATAAAACACATTTTAATAAATAAAAAAACACGTATTTATCCGACAACTTCTTTCGACTCCATTGTCTGAATATACGTGTTTTTAATTTATCTTTTTCTTAGTAATACATATTACAGTATGAAATTTTAAATTTCAATAAATATTTAAAACTCCGAATTAATTATTTTTTATTATATATATATCTGAAAAATTTTCTGTATTTTATATTGTATTATGGAATTCTTTCTTTATCTAATATTGAATCATTGCCATTCATACTAAGGAATTCTTAATAAATCCCATCCTTAATATTCTTTAGAATAACGTGAGTCTTTGTTCTTGAAACTCCTTCTATAGATTTTATTTCACGATGAATTTTTTCAAGTTCCGCTGATGACCTGCATAAAATTTTCAGCATAAAATCAAAATCACCAGTTAAATAATAGCAAAATATTATATTCTTATTTCCTTTAATAGCCCTTGTAAATGAATCATAATATTTAGGATGATCAAGGCTTACTTCCATAAGTGCACTTGTTTCATTGCCAAG
>JBJEJM010000236.1:0-2542 GCA_051878075.1 Clostridium sp.
GATGTTTATTAATTTTAGTCATTTTTTTGTAAATTATTTAATATATATTTATTAAAGATATATCAAATGATTCACAGTTATCAATTCTATGTTTACGTTTACACCACCCCTATAAAAATTTAATTTTATTTGATTTCCTCAACTTCATGGTTATATATTAACATATCTTCCATATTTTTGAATGCATTTTCATCATTATATTAATAATTGTTTACTTTTCTGAATTATTGTTTATTTTTATTATTAAAATTAATTTCATTTTCTTAATCATTACCTTTTAAACTCAGAAACTTTATTTCTTAAACATATACATTTCTGTAATGTAGGTTATATTTATTTTATTATCTTTATCCATATATTTTTTAAATAAATTACCTAATATAGTTTTATATTCATCTAATCCTATTTCATCTATAATTTTTTTTGCTTTTGTAGATGATCTGCTTAATCCTAAAAAATCATCAAACAGCATAAATCTTCCCCATTTAGAGCTTACAAACACACTGCTGCTAAACAACTTAGATTCTCTTATTTCATTATCAAAATCTATATTTCTATAGCCTCTGTTATAATTTTTATTATATTTTTCTAATAAATCTTCATAATTATCTAGAAAGTCATTATTTTTCCAATCACGATTATTTTGTAGTATTACAAAAAGTCCACCTTTCTCTAATACTCTATTAACTTCTTTATAAAAACTTGGTCTTACAAACCATTGAATAGCTTGTGCAGTAGTAACTATACTAACTTCTTCATCTTTAAATGGAAGTTCTTCAGCTACTCCCTTTATAAATTCTATATTTTTACTACTATGATTTATTGCCTGCTTCCTCATTTGATCAGATGGTTCAAGACCTATTATTTTAGCTGCAGCATTAAATTTTTTATACAATTTTCTAGTAGCTATCCCTGTACCACAGCCTACATCTAAAATAACTTTCTTTTCTTCATTTTTAAAATATGAATCTATGAAATCAAAACATACATCAGGATAACTTGGTCTATACTTTTCATATTCATCTGATATTTTATTAAATGCTTCAGTATTATTTGATTGATCTATTAACATAATTACTTCCTCCCTAACTTTAAAATATAATTTTCCAACTCCTCTTTTAAAAATTCAATAATTTCTTTCCCATTTTCTTTTTTACTTTATATAAATATTTCTTCTGCTCCAGCCTCTTAATATTCTTTTTATATTTACATTATTTTCCATATATTATTTTAACTCTAATTCAACTTGATTTATAGTATAATTTTCTGAAATCATGCAGTCAACATTTAATGGGGCTATCGCATCAAACAATTTATCTACTGTATACAGTGTTATAGCCAATTGCTTAATACTATATACAGAGTAATTAAATCTTTGTGCGACAGCCCCATTTCTTTATCTATTTTTAATATTTATTCCATGACATGATTTAGCTGATGGACATCCAGAACATCCACAGCCACACCCACCTTTATGATTCTTAGATCTTCTAATCATTTTTACTAAAACATATAACATAGAACCAATTACAATTGTTCCAATAATTAAAGTTGACATATAAATCACTTCCTAAATGTAATTGAAATATTACTTGCTGTAACTAAGTCTTGCATTAATTTCAGATTTCTGGCTTATCTTTCCTGATATTAAGGCTATTGATATTGCAGCTATCGCTATCAATACAGAAGTTACTGCTCCTGCAAATGTTCCATATCCACCAATAAAGCTTCCTACCTGATTTATAACAAGTGCTGTTAAATAAGCTGTTCCTGTCTGGAATGTAATTGTAATAAACATCCATTTCCATGAACCCATTTCTCTTTTAATGGCACCAATAGCTGCAAAACATGGAGCATTAAGCATATTAAACATCATAAATGCATATGCACTTGCTACAGTGAATAAACCTGATACATTTTGAATAAGTGCTGGATCATCTTCTGCTGCTTCTGCAATCCCAAATAATACTCCAAATGTACCAACAACACTTTCCTTAGCTAAAAGACCTGTAATTGAAGCTACAGAGCTCTGCCAGTTTCCAAATCCCAACGGTGCAAATAATGGTGCAAATACACTTCCAATAGCTGCAAGCATACTATCTTCTATATCAACCATTTGTAAACTGAAATCAAATGAGCTTAAAAACCATATTACTCCACATGCAACAAATATTATTGTACCAGCTTTAATAATAAATGCTTTTGCTCTATCCCACATATGAAGCAATACATTCTTAGCACTTGGAATATGGTATTGAGGAAGTTCCATAACAAATGGTGCTGGTTCACCTTTAAATAATTTTGTCTGTTTTAAAATTATTCCACATAAGATTATCATTCCTATTCCAAAGAAATAAACTGAAGGTGCCACCCATGATGCTCCATCAAATAATGCTCCTGCAAAAAGTGCTATAATAGGCAGTTTTGCTCCACAAGGAATAAACGTTGTAAGCATTATTGTCATTTTTCTATCCCTGTCATTTTCCATTGTACGTGTAGCCATAATTCCAGGAACTCCGCATCCAGAACTTATAAGCATAGG
>JBJEJM010000237.1:0-2532 GCA_051878075.1 Clostridium sp.
AACTAAGCTTATTGTAGAACTTCACAATGGATCAATATCTGTGGAAAGCAGAGTTAATAATGGAAGCAGATTCACTATTAATTTACCTAAGAAACAGCCTCAGGATAAAAAAGTATAATTATACGAAAGTAATCCTAACTTATATTAAAAATTTTAAATTATAAGTTAGGATTACTTTTTATTTATTATTTTTTATCAAAGCTCCTTTCTAATATGGAAATTTTACTATTGTCCCTAAAATCATCAATAGAATCTATGCCTATATTTTTTAATACATCATCGAGAACACTGCTGTGCAAAGGAACTTTAATAGGAGAATCAAATGCATAATCATCAACCTGCTCCTTACCTTTTTCACATGGAATAAGAGCTTTTGGACCTCCAACACATCCACCTTTACATCCCATTCCTTCAATAAAATTAGCATCAATCTGTTTGTTTAAGGCTTTCTCTAATACTTCTTTACATTCCTTTACACCAGAGGCTTTTATAGCTTTAAAGGATTTATATTTTTCAGGGTAAAGTTCTTCGATAATATCAGATACTGCAATAGATACTCCGCCACTTCTTGCATATAACCTTCCACCACGTGAAGTATAATCTATAGATGGAATGCCTTTTAAAGAGGATAAATCGATTTCAAAAGATTTAAATATTTCATCAAGTTCAGCAAATGTCAATACATAATCAATGACCCCTTCTAAGTCTTTTTCTTTCGCTTCTGCTTTTTTAGCAATACATGGACCTATGAAAACTACTTTAGCATCTGGATTTAATTTTTTGATTACACGGCCAGCAGCAATCATAGGAGAAACAGAAGGAGAAAGATCTTTGACTAATGATTTGTAGACTTTTTTCAGCATACCTACCCACATAGGACAGCAGCAGGAAGTTATCATTAAATCTCCATCGTTATTTACGTGCTTATCAAATTCACATGCTTCTTTGATAGAAAGCATATCTGCAGCAAAAGCAACTTCAATCATGTCAGTAAAACCAATCTTTATGAAAGCTTCCCTAAGCATATCCATTGTAACGTTATCTCCAAACTGACCATTAATTGCAGGAGCCACAGCGGCTATTACAGTTTTATTTTCCTTTATTAAATCCAGTATAGGGATAAATTCAACCTTATCAAGTATTCTTCCGTTTTTGCATGAATCTACACATATTCCACAATTGATACAGATATTATGATCTATATAAGTTGTTTTATTTTTCTTATCATACATTATTGCATTGAATGGGCATGAATGTTCACAAGTATACTTGTCATCATCATTTTTTGGACAATTTATGCACGAACAATCAAGTTTTTCAACAATCCTGTTATTGACAGAATACATTGTAATAGCTTTTTTTAAATTGTAAACATAGTTATTATCAAATTCAATATTTACCCCACAGAGAGAAGTTATTATTTTAAAAGTTTCCTGAGGGGATTTTTCATGACATGTCATTATACGTGATAAAGTTTCATCAAAAGTTCCATCATAATATGATTGAATAAGTTCATGAAATAAATCATTATATTTATTATTCATACTAAATCCTCCAATTCAAAAATAAGATATTTATAAGATGTTGAATTTCGAAAGATAATTAATTTTGTTATAGATTGTTTTTTTAATTATTAATAATACAAATAGTAATAAAATCTTATTATATTTTATGTAATATAAATTAGATTTTATTCAAATAATTACAGAATGCCGTAAATATTTATTTCAGTATATGAATAAATTTGATATAATTATTAAGGAATGATAATTGTTAGTAAAAAAGAAAATAGATAGCATTTAAAAGTGTATAGCTGTTATTGGATAATTTATGATAGCTTATATTCACTCAAGGAGGAGTTTATGTTAAAACGAAACAATATAATAAAAACAATGTTTATTAGTGCATTAATTGTAGCAGTACCATCAACAGCATTTGCAGCAGGGAATAAAGATGTTTCAGCTACTGCTAATGGCAGTACATCAAGTGCAGCAGCTAAAACTACTACAGCAAATAATACTAATTCATCTGCAAAAACAGCAACTGCTTCTAATGATACTGCAAAAGTTAACAGTACAGTAAATAATAATACTACAGTAAATACTGGTTCTACAGTTAAGGAAGATAAGGACAGCTCAGATACATATAAAGTAGGATGGGTTAAAAATGCAGATGGAACTTATTGCCTTTATGATGGTTTAGGATATATGGTTAAATCATCGTGGTGTAAAGTAGGCGGAAAATGGTACTACTTAAAAGAAGATGGAATAATGGCAACAGGCTGGGTGCAGGTAGATGGAGACTGGTATTACACAGGTGACTGGGGTAATATGCGTACAGGCTGGGTAAAAGTCGGAGGATTATGGTATTATCTTGATGATAATGGAGTAATGCAGAGAGGATGGGTTTACAGTCATAATTCATGGTATTACTTAAATGAATATGGTGCAATGGTAACTGATACTGTTATAGATGGATATACAATTGGTCCAGATGGGGTGTGCCAGTAGGAATATTATATAAAAACTGATT
>JBJEJM010000238.1:0-2524 GCA_051878075.1 Clostridium sp.
TTGATGATGAACCACTGCTTGATGAACCTCCTGAAGAACTGTTTCCACCATTTGATGGCACTTCATTTGTATCTATTGCTTTTATATCATCAAAATATATCTTTGAATTTACAGTCCAAGCACCTTCATGATCATCAGGTACTATAGTATTACAGTATATACCAAATTTCTCTATATTAGATAAGCCTAATTTACCGCCTTTTTTGCCTTTAAATTCACTGAAATCAATTGTAACTAATTGTGGTTCAGTAGTTGCTGCAATATCTTTTAAATTCACTTCAAATTCTTCTCCATTTGAAGTTATTTGAATTATTAGTTTTTGTCCATATCCATCAGGAGTAATCCAGAATTGAAGAGCATCAGTTCCACTCCAGTCTGAACCTACTGATTTAGTAATACCTGCATATCCTTCAGTAGTCTTTGCAGTTGAAATCTTATATTCAAATGTTAAACCAAATTCTCCATTTTTCTTATGATCAGTTGATAAGCTAGGAGTAACAGAACATCCTGGACCAACATTAGGTGCCCATTCACCAGTTAATAATGAATCATCACCCATATATCCTTCAAAGTCATCTACAACTCTAGGCTGTTTTTCAGGTTCCTTCATATTAAATAATGCTTTAATATAATTTAATGTCTTATCTCCAGCTTGTAATTCAATTGTACCATTAACTTCTCCGATACTATCTAATATTTCCTTAGTAATTTGAGCTGTCCATACTTCATTGCTTTCCTGCTTACCTTGAACAGTGTTTAATACTTTTCCTTCTTTATCTTTAAGGACAAATTTAACATCACCTTGGATATTCTTAACTTTAGCCTTTATAGTAGTTGGTTCTAAAATTCTAATCCTTGATACTGGTGATACTATATATCCATAAGAATAAGCTTCATCTGATATTGTTGTATCAGTATCTGTATAATCACCTATCTGATTTGCAAAAACAGAGTTCTCGTCATTATAATAATCTATAAAATCATTAATCATTTCATGACCTTTATTTTCATCAGCCATAAATGGTGCAAAGAAATTATCACTTGTATTAAAATTTGCCCAAGTCATGTAATAAGGCATGTCTGACTTTGAAATTATATCTGATACTATCTTGAACCATTGTTTATTAGCATTTCCTGATAAAGATAATCCACCACCATTTTCTTTTACACCTAATTCAGTAGCTGCAGATAATTTTCCTTTTGACTTAGCTATTTCATCAACTAGTTCCATAGTTTCCCTTAAGCTTTCAAACCATGGATCATTTTCTATATCTGTTGATGGATTTTCATGATACATATCAAATGCAATAACATCAACAAATTCATCTCCTGGGTAACGTGATAAATAATCATCAGCATCTTTAAATGGCCCATTTGGTGAGTAAACATATAAGAAGTTATGAACACCTTTTTCATCTCTTAGATATTCAACTGTATAAGCATATAATGACTTATAAGTCTGTGAATCACAGAATGATCCTCCCCACCAGAACCAGCTTCCGTTATTTTCATGGAAAGGTCTGAATATTATTGGAATATCTTTTAATTCATGTGCATACTCTGCAATAATATCTAAGTATCCTGTATATACATCATTTAATTCTCCACCTGGAAGTATCTTATCAACTACATTTCCATAAGTAGTACTTGCAGAATAATTTGTATAGTCATATTTGCCATATTTATCCTTGCCCTTTTCCTTAACTAAAGCAAAATTAGGCATATGTGCTGATACTGTTAATATTCCACCTTCTTGTGCAGTTTTTCTTCCAATTTCAGCTGACTTCTTAGCATAAGATATTCCGCGTTTGTCTGCATCGGATTTTTGTTCATCTGTCAATTCATCTCCAGTAAAAGAAAGTGTATCAATACCAACTATTCCTGAAATAGAACCAGTTATATCTTTTGTATCTGATTCACTGCCTCCTGTATATATAGCTTTTCTATGTGTATCATTTTGATGTCCAAAAATAACTTTATCACTTTTTCCAAGACCCATTAAATATCCATATAATTGGCCAACAGCATCAATTGCATTAGAGTCAACTAATTTAACAGTAGATGGCACCTCTAATTCTGAAGCTGTAACTTTAGGCTGATTATTATCTGGTACAGCTGTTTTTTCTACATAGACTTCTTTTGGTGCTACTTGATCTAATGTAATGTTATCAATATATATATTTCCCTTATAAGTTGTATTTGAACCTATAATTCCAAGAGTAATTCCTTGAATATTGATATCCTTATTTGCAAATTCTATTGTTACTTTTACTTTCTTTAATCCATTTTCAAGCTTTTCAGCATTATTTAAATCTATAACAATATCAGTTTCAACTTTTTGATTTTCATTTTCTATGTCCTTCATAAAAAGCTTAGTTTTAAAGCTTCCCTTTTTATAAGCTGAAGGATCATAAATGAAATCATAAGTTAATACATTATATCCATTTAAGTTTATAGATTCATCTAAATTATTTTGAAGTTTGTATTCACTCCATGAATTTTCTCCTTCATTAGAATAATCAAG
>JBJEJM010000239.1:0-11331 GCA_051878075.1 Clostridium sp.
CTCTTCACGCAATTTTATATCTCCAAAATTAGAAGTATAGAAAACCTCTCCCTGCTGTAAGCTCTCTATACAAGCTCTTTTTATATATTCTGGCGTATCAAAATCCGGTCGTCCAATTTCAAAGTGAATAACCTTTTCACCTTTTCTCTCCATCTCCAATGCTTTTTCATTCACTTTTCTGATTCCGGATGGTTTCAATCTGCTCATCCGTTCTGCAAATTTAAAATCCATAATACATTTATCTGATAATCCATTGTAATCATATATTACCATACTGTTGTCATTTCCATTAATTATATCATATGAATATTGAGCTGCCTTATATCCTATATTGGGCCCGGAATTAATATATCCTCCAACTGCACCATTTTCCAAGTAATTATATAATGTGGTGAAAATTGGAGAGTTGGTTTTTTCTTTGATTTTATTAATAAGAATAGTTGAGTTGATGACTTTACTATCTTCAGTGTAAAAACTCCCACAGCATAATATGGCTGATGTTGTTGAATCAATATATTTAATATTTTCAATAATATCACTTAAATAATTTGATTTTATATAATTAAGATTTACTTGTTGTTTATTTATTAATTTTTTATTATACTCTATTGAATTAACAATAGCTTTAGAATAAGTATTCTCATCTAATGCAATATATATATCACTAGTATTTGGCAAAGCCTCAGTAATTAAATTGATGGATTTATATGCAGATTGATTATCTTTGAGACCTGATATATAATCTTTTTCATCTGAATTAAGGTTTAATCTTTTATTAACACCAATAAAGAAAATCTTGTGTTTATACATAAAGCAGTTTTTATTAAATAAGTTTGCTCTGACAAATTCAAATGCTTCATCATCAACAGTGATGATGAAATTTATATTGTCTTTATTGTACTTTAATTCTAATAAATTTAAAGTATCTGCATAATACTCATTATCTGTAAATGAACTAACATCTAAAAATTCATATTTCAAGTTGATATTTGCATCAGTTTTAAAATAATCATTAATACCACGTAATACAGATTGTTCCCATTCATTGCCAGAATTATAAGAACATATGATTAATGCTGTAGGAATATTATCTGCAGCATGGATTTTTACATTTAAAAACGATAGAAAAAAAATTAATAATAGAGCTATTTTTTTTATGGGGAAGACACCTCCTTTGTGCTTTTTCAATAATATTATGTGTGAAAAACTTTTTTTTATAGATAAAATCATAATATAAATAAGGAACAATGACTTTATTGGTTACCAGAATGAAAAAGAAAAGAATTTATAAAATTTGTATTAAAATAATAATCCTATATTAAAGTAAAGTGTTTTAAAATGCAATATATCAACATAATTATAATAATGAATATAAAATGTAAGAAAGAGTATAAGTGCATTATCAGTTGTTTTATTGATTTTCTGCAAAAATTAAGAAAGGATGTAATTGGTTTATGAAGGGATTGTTGTATGATAAGAGTGCAAGAGCCAGTATCATTACTTTAATAATAATTGTTACTTTATATATTATTGGAAGTATTTATTTTAGAACTCATTTCTTTTTTAGAACTTATGTAGATGGAATAAATATTTCATGTAAAACACCAGATGAAGCAAAAAGTATAATTTATGATCACGTAAAGGATTATAAACTTGAAGTACATGGAAGAAATGATATGAATGATGAAATAATCAGCAAAGATATTCAGCTTGAATATATAGGAGAAGAAAAAATAGATGAGTTAAAAAATAATCAAAAGTGCTTTTTCTGGATATCATCATTAATTGACGAAAAAGATAATAAAAATATTAAGTTATTCTCATATAATAAATCTATGTTTGAAAATAGAATTAAGAATTTAAAATGTTTATCAGGAGAAGAAATCATTGAACCACATAATCCGGAATTTCAATATACAGATGGAAAATACATTATTTTAGAAGAAGTTCAGGGAAATAAAATTAATGAAGATAAATTATCCAATGCAATAAAAAAAGCACTAGAAAATGGATGCAGAGTTATTGATCTAGACAATGAAGAATGTTATGAAAAACCAAAATACACTAAGGAATCAAAAGAAGTAGTCCAGGCAAAAGAAATTATGGATAAGTATGTATCTTCTAAAATAGTATATACATTTGATGAAAACATGGAAACAGTTGATGGAGCACTTATCAATAAATGGATTGAAGTAAATGAAGATATGAAACCTGAAATAAGTATGGTAAAAGTAAAAGAATATTTAGATGAACTTTCTAAAAAATATAATACAGTAGGAAAAGAACGTAAATTTAAAAGTTCGGTAGGAAAAACAGTTATAGTAAAGGGAGGCTATTATGGCTGGAAAATAAATATTAAAGAAGAACTAAAATCACTTATAAACAGCATAGAAAATGGACAATCTATTATGAGAGAACCAATTTATTCTCAAAAAGCTTTAGTAAGCGGTGAAGATGATATTGGAGACACATATGTTGAGGTTAATATAACAAGGCAGCACCTATGGTATTACAAAGAAGGAAAACTTATAGCACAAGGAGATGTAGTAACTGGATGTGTAAGTAAAAATACTCCTACTTATTTAGGTGTTTATGGATTAAATTATAAGCAGAAAGATGCAACTTTAAAAGGTGCAGGATATAGTTCAAAAGTAACTTACTGGATGCCTTTTAATGGAAATATAGGTCTGCATGATGCTAGCTGGAGAAGTTCTTTTGGTGGAAATATATATAAGTCAAATGGAACCCATGGATGTATAAACATGCCTAAATATCTTGCAAAAGCAATATTTGAAAATATTGATATTAATACACCTATAATCTGCTATAGTGAAGAAACAAAAAGCAGTGATGAAGAAAAAACAGCAGAATAATGAAATGTTATTGAAACTAAAGTCCTCTTTGCAATAAATTTAAGGGGGCTTTTTTCTTATTGTCAGCTTTTTATCATAGGTATAAATTATATGGAAAAAGTACATAATTTATTTAGGGTAAAATTTATAAATATAAAGAAGGAGGTATAGTTTTTGAAAATTTTCAATATTGGAGACATAATTGTATATCCTAATCAGGGAGTAGGAGTTATAGATTATATTGAAGAAAAGGAATTTAAGGGTAAAAAGGAGAAGTATTATAAGATACATTTGGTCAATAACACCATGAGACTATCACTTCCATTCAGCAGAATTGAAGCATCCAATATAAGACTAGTGAGTGATGCAAAAGTATTGGATATTAAATTAAATAGTGTAAAGGATTTTACTGATGAATCGGAAGAGCTTGCAAAGATAAATTATAAAATAAGAAATGAAATTTATTCAAACAAAGTAAAGTCAGGTACATTAGAGGATTTGTTAGAAATAATAAATAACTTAACAAAATTAAAGAGTATCCATAACTTGAATTCAATGGAAAAAATGATATTGAGAAACACAAAAAGAATACTTGTCGATGAGATTGCCCAGTCTAAAAATATTTCTGTAGATGAAGCCAGCGATATCCTGGATACAGCAATTAATTAAAAACATAACATAATCTGATTATAAAAAAATATTTAGTTAAGTATAATAACTGATAATTATTATATCTAACTGAATATTTTTTATTATGAATCTAATAAAATAAATAGGGTAGTTTTTAGAAAGATAATTAGGAGTTGTTTTATTCATGATTAGACCTGAGCCATTAAAAAAAGGTGATAAAATCGGACTTATTGGTACATGCAGTCCTCCAGTAAAAGAAAGAATAGAGCCAGCTTTAAATTGGATCAAATCCATAGGGCTTGAACCAGTTCTTGGAAATAGTGTTTATATGAATCATGGCTATCTATGTGGTGATGACAAAACCCGGTCAGATGACCTTAATAATATGTTTGCAGATAAAGAAATCAAAGGCATTTTTATAATAAGAGGCGGATATGGTGCAGGACGAATACTTAATATGATAGATTATGAAATAATAAAGGAAAATCCTAAAATATTAGCAGGATACAGCGATGTTACTGCACTCCATATTGCAATAAATCAAAAATGCAAAATGACGACTTTCCATACACCAATGGTCTGCACAGAATTTTATAAAGAAGTAGATGATTATACCCTTCAATCTTTTAATGATAATATTTTTAGGGAAAGCTGTGTTTATAAGCTTATGAATCCTGAAGAAAATGGAAGTTTTATTTCACTTGTTAAAGGATGTACGTTTGGTGAAATGACTGGAGGAAACTTATCTATAGTAGCTTCACTTATGGGAACACCCTATGAAATTGATACAAAAGATAAGATATTATTTTTAGAAGATATTGATGAATCTCCATATAAAATTGACAGAATGCTTATGCAGCTTAAACTTGGAAACAAATTTAAGGATGCAGCTGGAATAATACTAGGTTCGTGGACTGGCTGTGAAAGCAGGGATTTAAAAAAGAGTCTCACTTTAAAAGAGATATTTGATGAAATAATAGTTCCTGAAAATAAACCTGCAATTATGAATGTAGCATGTGGACATTGTATGCCTACTATGAGTATTCCTCTTGGTGATACATTTTATATGAATTCAAAAACATTAGAGATAATTCATTTAGGGTGTATGTGAAATCTATAAACTTATAAAAAAATATATTGACAGCTTAACATTAATTTCTAAGCTGCCAATATATTTATTTAAAATCCGTTAATATTAATTATTCTGTTGGACAATATTATTCTGAACTGGATTAAAATCATCCAAATCATCGCAGGATGGTGTTTTTTCTTTAGCAAGAATTATTGTAGATATTATTATTAAAGCAGTACCTAAAATTAATGCAAAAGTAAGTTTTTCATTTAGGAAGATAATACCTAGAATAATACTTATTACTGATTCAAAAGTTCCTAATATGGAAGCTGAAGTTGAACCTATGATTGCTATTGCTTTAAGTAAAAATAACATTGATGCAATAGTGGAAATAACTGATAAGCCAAGATATGAAATGACTAATTCTGTATTGCAATCTAATACTATTGAATTTGTAATCAAGCCATAAATAATCATTCCAATAGAAGCACCAAAACATATGTACATTGTAATTATCCTGTTATCTAAATTTTTTATGGATTTAAAACTTAATGATATGACATTTATAGCATATCCAAGGCCTGATAAAAGAGCTAAAATTACACCAATCATACTTAAAGTTTTGCTTTCAAAAGCAATTAGAGAATATACTCCAGTTATTGATAAAACTAATGAAATTAATTTTCTTCTTGTAATTTTCTCCTTATACAATATAAAACTGAATACACAGACAAGTGCAGGATATATGTAGTGGAGTGTAGTAGCTAAACCAACATCAAGAAAGTTATAAGAAACAAATAATGTTATGGTAGTTACTGTGTATCCAAACATTCCAATGAGAATTAATAATAAAAACTGTTTCTTGGAAACCTTAATACTAATTTTATTTGCAAGCAAATATAATAATAGTATTATTCCAGCAATAAGAAACCTGAACAATAGAGCTGTAGTAGAATTTGAGCCGTTTTTATATGCTATTTTTGCAAAAATAGGCATTATAGCAAATGATATTGATGAAAGAATAGCAAATAATATTCCCTTATAATTATTCAATTTATTTTCCCCCTTGAAAATATATTACTATTAATATTGAATAAGTCCATATTAAAGTATAAATACATTCCAAAATATATTCAATATATAAAATTATTTTTTAGATAATAAAATAAAAGCAGGTTATTCACCTGCAGAATATTGTTATCAAGGAGGAAAATATATTAGAGACATTCAAAAATTGATAATATTATAAGAAATATGCTTGTAATTAAGTAATAGTTAGATTTAATAAAATTTATTAAGGTTTTATTTGTAATAAATCTGCTCATAATAAAAAATAGTATACATATAATAAAATTTAATAATACAGTTAAAGAAATACTGATATTAGTAATGCTTCCAGCAATACATGGCCATATATTATTAAGGCTTAAAGCAAAAGCAATATTTGTAATCTGTTTAAGAGAAGTGCAATCTGCAGAATAATTTTCAAGTTCAATTATATTTTTATGTTCTTCAAAATCTTTTACATAGAAAGAAGTATCATAACCAGCTTTATCTTTTTCTTTTCTTATATGTTCAATAACATAATACACACCGATAAATCCAAGAAGAACAGCACCAAATATATTGCTTAGGCTCTGAGTAAAATATATATCGATTATTTTTCCAAGACACATTGCAGCAAAAGTTATTAATGATGTAAAAAGTGAGGTAAATAGTATTTTAAATTTAAAAAACGGTGATTTCACAGTGTTTGAAGAAAAAGAGAATTTTAAAATGTCTATGTTTATGGCTAGTGATAATAAAAATGCTGACAGAATATTCATGATATTCTCCTTAATATAGATAATTCTAATTCAATATATACATTTAGTTATATAAATGTGCATGATTTATTAAAAAGTGACAAACAGCTTTAAATGACAGAATAATAGAAAATATGCAGAAATGAAAAATGTTTTTCGGTGTAATAAATAGTAAGTAATCGAAATATTTACATGAAATATATGTTGTGGTAAAATAATCTTAATGTTCTATAAATTACAAAGAGGTGATTTAGGTGGGGTTAACAATAAAGTAGATAAAGTAATTATATTTATTATGAAGATCAGAGGTGTAGTTGAGGGACTATATCTGTAAGTACTGATAATGAATGTGGACATTAGATTAAAATTTATAATAAATATATTTTTGGGGGGCACTATATATGTTAAATTATAAGAAATATAAAAAATTTGAAACAATAAAATTAAAGGACAGAACATGGCCTGACAATGAAATAAAAAAGGCACCAATATGGTGCAGCGTTGATTTAAGAGATGGAAATCAGGCACTTATAAATCCTATGACAGTAGATGAAAAAATTGAATTTTTTAACTTGCTTGTAAAACTTGGATTTAAGGAAATTGAAGTTGGATTTCCTTCAGCATCACAAATAGAATATGATTTCTTAAGAAGACTTGTTGATGAAAACCGTATTCCAGATGATGTTGTTGTACAAGTACTTACACAGGCAAGACCACACCTAATAAAGAAAACTTTTGAAAGTTTAAAAAATGTAAAAAAAGCAATAGTTCATATTTATAATTCAACTTCCGTTTTACAAAGAGATGTTGTATTTAACATGTCTAAAGAGGAAATTAAGGAAATTGCAGTTGAAGGAACTAAATTAGTAAAAGAGTATGCTAGTTCATTTGATGGGGAAGTGATTCTAGAATATTCTCCAGAAAGTTTTACAGGAACAGAAGTTGATTATGCTCTTGAAGTATGCGAAGCTGTTTTAGATACATGGGGCGCATCTAAAGATAAGAAAGTTATTATTAATTTACCAGCTACAGTTGAAATGGATACACCAAATGTTTTTGCAGATCAGATTGAATGGATGTGCAGAAACTTTAAAGATAGAGATAGGGTTATTTTAAGTGTACATCCACACAATGACAGAGGTACAGGTGTTGCAGATAGTGAACTTGCACTTCTTGCTGGTGCTGATAGAGTAGAAGGTACATTATTTGGTAATGGTGAAAGAACAGGTAATGTAGATGTGTTAAATATAGCATACAATATGTTTTCACATGGAATTAATCCAGAGCTTAACCTTGAAAACATAAATGAAATAATTGAAGTTTATGAAAGATGTGTAAAGATTCCTATACATGTTAGACATCCATATGCAGGTAACTTGGTATTTACAGCATTTTCTGGTTCTCACCAGGATGCAATAAATAAAGGAATGAAAAAATATGAAGAAAGACACGGAAACATATGGCAGGTTCCATATCTTCCAGTTGATCCAAGTGATTTAGGAAGAGAATATGAAGCATTAGTAAGAATAAATTCTCAATCAGGAAAAGGTGGAGTTGCGTTTGTAATGGATCACTGTTATGGATTCAAGCTTCCAAAGAGCATGCAGAAGGAATTTGCTGATGTAATTCAAAAGCTTTCTGAAGCTGAAGGAGAAATCTCACCAGCAGAGATAATGGATGTATTCTCTAAAGAATATTTAGACTTAGAAGAACCATTTAAGTTAATTAAGTATTCCTTCAGTGATATTGCAGAATCTCATGATGGAGAAGATACTAAGGCAGATATTGTCATAGCATATAACAATGAAGAAAAATCTCTTACAGGTATAGGTAACGGACCTATAGATGCATTAAAAAAGGCATTGACACAAAGCGGTTTAATAAATATTAAAATTATAGACTATACTGAACATGCAATGAGTACAGGTTCAGAAGCTAAGGCAGCTTCATATGTTTATATTGAAAGATTGGACAATAATAAGAAGACATTTGGAGTTGGAACAGACAGCAATATTACAAGAGCGTCTATTAAATCTATGATGAGTGCTATTAATCGTCTATATAAATAAAATTTAAATAATAAAATCTCTGAAAGATTAATTTCTTCAGGGATTTTTTGATAAATCTCAGATTTTTTATATGTGCAATGAAGCAGTTTTAGGGGGAAAAGCAATGAGTAAGTATTGGAATGATCATGTCAAAACATTAGAGCCTTATGTTCCAGGCGAACAGCCAAAGGATAAGAAATATGTAAAATTAAATACAAATGAAAATCCATATGGACCATCAAAAAAAGTACTGGAAGCACTTGAAAAAGCAGTAAATGAAGATTTGAAACTGTATCCAGATCCAACATGCAGTGATTTAAATGCAGAAATAGCAGATTATTATGGATTACATAGTGATCAGATATTTATAGGAAATGGTTCAGATGAAGTACTTGCATTTGTATTTATGACATATTTTCAAAAAGGAAGAAAAGTTTTATTTCCAGATATAAGCTATACATTTTATAATGTATATGCGGAAATGTTTAATTTAGACTATGAACTTGTAAAGTTAGACAATGATTTTAATATTCCGTTAGATGAATTCAATAAGCCTAATGGTGGAATTATATTTCCAAATCCTAATGCACCTACAGGAAAGTATATAGAACCTGAAAAAATCATTAAAGTAATCGAAAATAATCCTGAATCAGTAGTTATAGTAGATGAAGCATATGTAGATTTTGGTGGAAAATCAATGGTGGATTATATAAACAGATATCCTAATCTATTAGTTATTCAGACATTTTCTAAGTCAAGAGCACTTGCAGGTCTTAGAGTTGGTTTCGCAATGGGAAATAAAGAATTAATTGATGGATTAAACAGAGTTAAAAACAGTTTTAATTCATATACAATAGATAGATTAGCTCTTGTTGGTGCAAAAGAAGCAATAAAAGATGAGGAGTATTTCAAAGAAATAACAAATAAAATAATCAAAACTAGAGAAAATACTGTAGCTCAATTAAAAGAACTTAATTTTAAGGTGATAGATTCTAAATCAAATTTTATTTTTGTTAAGCATGATACAGCTAAGGGAAAGTTTTTATATGAAGAATTAAAGAAAAAGGGTGTACTTGTAAGACATTTTAATAAGGAAAGAATAGAAGACTATCTTAGAATAACTATAGGAACAGATGAGCAGATGGATGTATTAGTGCAGAAATTAAAGGAAATTTTACAATTTTAATAATAATATTTAAAAATGAATTCTATAAATGATTGTAGAGTTCATTTTTTGCCTGAAAAGATATTAAACAATTTGAGAAAAAATGAAAAAAATGGTATAATTGTAACTGTTTAAAATAGTGGGGGGATTGGATGATATATAAAAAGATAAAATTAGTTTCAGCAGTAGCATCAGCTGCATGTATATTATGTATTACTAAACCAGTATATGCTGAAACAAAGCAGATTTCTGAAGAAATAATTCAAAATACTACAGCTTCAGTATCTGAGGAAATAGTAGAAAATGAAGCTGCATTAGCAAATTCAAATGAAAATAAGGATGATAAACAAAAAAACGGCAATGATAAGGAAAAGTCTGTAAAGGCTGCTGAAGAAGTAAAGATAGAGAGAAACTGGCTTACTGAAGAAGTTGCATCTCAACTGAATAAAGATTATAGCAAGCTTACAGCAGATGATTTCTTAAAAATTGTAAAAATTGATTTAGGATATAAAAAGATAAAGGAAAATATTCCAGAAGAAATTAAACTGCTTAAGAATTTACAGTATTTAAATTTAAATTATTGCAGATTATCTGGAGATATTCCAGAATGTATTGCTGAGATGCCAGATCTTAAACATTTAGATTTAGGTGATAATGATTTTGACAGCATTCCAGAATCACTTGAAAATAAAATAATTAATGGAGATTATGCTTATTGTGATGTTGAGCAGAATAATTTTAAGCTGAAGGAAGGCTGGCATCTGCTTAAAGGAAATTGGGCATATATTGATAAATATGGTGAAAGATTAAAAGGTGAGCAGAAATTAAAAGATATTTCGTATAACTTTGGAGAAGAAGGATATGTAAAGCAGGGCTGGTCAAGAGAAAATAATATAGTGCATTATTATGACAGAGATGCTGGAATGATTAAAAAATCATGGAAACTAATAGATAATAAATGGTACTATTTTAATGAAGACGGAGTAATGTTAACAGGTTTACAGAATATTGATGGAACAAAATTCTGTTTATCAGGTGATGGAGTTATGCTTACCGGATTTCAGAATATAGGAGGATCAAATTATTATTTCTGTGATCGAGGTGGAATGCAGTACGGCTGGGTTAATGTCAATGGTAAAGATTATTATTTTGATGAAACTACAGGTGTAATGGCTGCAAGTACTGAAAAAGTTATAAATGGCAAGACATATAGGTTTGAAGCGGATGGTACAAGCCATTGCGACAATAATGTATGGATTGATACGTATACTTATGTAACACCTAATGGGCAGACTGTAAATACATATTACAATTATTCTCATTCAAATACAAATTATCAGTTATTTAAGTATATGACAGATCCTTCAAATCAAGCAAGTGTAGATGCAACAGCTGTAATGCTTCATGGCGGAAGAACAGATAACAACTGTGTATATTTTGCATCAGAAGCATTAAGAAGAGTTGGTGTAGGTATACCAAGAGAGACATGTAATACTTATGAATTTGAAAATATACTTAAATCTTTAGGATTTGTTTATTCTTATGATTTGACACAATTAAAGCCTGGAGATATAGTATTTACAGATGGATATACTCATGTTTATATATTCATGGGCTGGGATAGTGATGGATATGCATTTATTGTAGATAATCAGTCATATAATTTTGATAATAAGATTCTTCACAGAAGACAGATATATAATGATACAGCTATCACTGATAGAGCAACACATTTCTTCTATTATCCATATTAGAAATA
>JBJEJM010000240.1:0-2505 GCA_051878075.1 Clostridium sp.
CAATAGAAGTTTTCTCTACGCCCCTGCTTATAAATAAATTATATGCAGCTGATAGCAATTCCCTTTTTTTTAACTCCTTCTTCATGATTATATTCATTTTTTTATTTTCCAATATAATGCGCCTCCAAAATTATGCATTAATTATTAAATTCTAAATTCCATAATTAATATTTTAGGCATTAGTTCTGAAATTGTAAACTCCCGTAAGTTACTTGTTATGAATTATTAATATTAAATGGTATAATTATATCAGTTAGTAATTTAAAATTAAAAATGCAAAGCATAAATTAATGATAACCTTATAAGTTTTTCATTATATATATACTTTGAAATTTAATATCAAGTTTTAATCATAATTTTAAATTTCACATTATATATTTTAAATTTATAGAAATTTATTAACTGGAGGATAAAAAATGATTGTTCTAAGCTGTAAAGATATATGCAAAAGTTATGGCATAAAAGAAGTTTTGAAAAATATAACATTTTCTATTAATGAAGGCGATAAAGTAGGAATTATAGGATCTAATGGTGAAGGAAAATCTACACTATTCAAAATTCTTACTAAGGAAATTTCTTATGATGATGGTGAAGTATTTATAGATAAGAATAAAACATTGGGATATTTATCTCAACATTTATCTTTAGATTCATGCAATACTATCTATGATGAAATGCTTCTTGTTTTTGAAGATCTTCAAAGACTTGAAAAAAAGATTTCTGACTTAGAATTAAAAATGAATGAACCATATGATTTAAATAATGCAGCATATCACGAAAAAATAATAAAAGATTATGGAACTGCTCAAGATCTTTATGAAAACCTTGGAGGATATACATATAAAGCTGAAATTTCACGTGTAATTAAAGGTCTTGGATTTACAGAAAATGACTATGATAAAATAATTTCTACATTAAGCGGCGGTCAAAAAACAAGAGTAGCTCTTTGTAAACTTCTTCTTTTAAAACCCGATATACTACTCTTAGATGAGCCTACAAACCATTTGGACTTAGATGCAATTGAATGGCTTGAAGAATATTTGAAAGCTTATAAAGGTACTGTAATTGTAATTTCCCATGACAGATACTTTTTAGATTCTGTAACAAATTCTACATTCCAAGTTATTAATGGTCATGTTAACTGCTATAATGCACCCTATACAAATTCTCTTGAATTGATGAAAAAAGATTATGAAACTAAATTAAAAGCATTTAATCTTCAACAAGCTGAAATAAAAAGACAAGAAGCTATAATCGAAAAATTCAGATCATTCAATCGTGAAAAAAGTATAAGAAAAGCAGAAAGCAGAGAAAAAGCCCTTGAAAAAATGGAACGTTTAGATGCTCCAGATGTAGAAAAAAGTGCATCTAAAATTAAATTTGAGGCTTCTGTAAAAAGCGGATATGATGTGCTTCATATAGAAAAATTAAGCAAAAGCTATGGTGATAAAAAATTATTTTCTAATCTATCTTTTGATTTAAAAAGAGGAGAAAAGATAGCACTTATAGGTGAAAACGGACGTGGAAAAACAACTTTATTCAAAATAATAATGGACAAAATAAAAGCTGATTCAGGAATTAAAGTTCTTGGTGCTAATGTTAATGTAGGATATTATGATCAAGAACAATCTAATCTTCATTTAGATAAAACAATACTTGATGAAGTATGGGATGATTTCCCTGAAATGACTACTACAGAAGTAAGAACAGCACTTGGATCTTTCCTATTTAAAAACGATGATGTATTTAAAGAAATAAATAAATTAAGCGGTGGAGAAAGATGCAGAATAAATCTGCTAAAACTCATGCTTTCAAAATCAAATCTCCTTTTATTAGATGAGCCTACTAATCACCTTGATATTCCTTCGAGAGAGGCACTTGAAGATGCTATTTTAAGTTATGATGGAACTCTTATTGTAATATCACATGATAGATATTTCTTAAACAAAGTAATACATAGAATAGTGGAACTTCAAGAAGATGGTGCCCATGAATATCTTGGTAATTACAATTATTATATGGAAAAGAAAAAGAATCCACTTAGATTTGAAACTTATGAAAATACTGCAAATGGTAAAACTAAAACTGCAATTAACGAAGAAAAGAAAAAGAAAAGAGCTTTAGAAAAGGAAGCTAAAGCTAAACAGCAGGAGATAAAAAAACTTGAAGATGAAATAAATACACATGAAGAAACTCTTTCAAATCTTCAAGAAGATTTATGTAAAGAAGAAATCTATTCAAATCCATCAGAAAGTGAACGTGTTAATAAAGAAATCAAATCTATTCAACAAGTAATAGCTGATTTGTATGAAAAATGGGAAGAGCTTTCTTTAGAAGAATAATCAGCATATTTATTTAAAATGTAAAAAATAAGTATAAGATTAAAATCTTATACTTATTTTTTATGTTCTACTTTTATGCATTTATTCCAATGTTATCCACAAAAATTGTTATCTTTTAAAATTTTTCCCAATCTTTTGTGGATAACTTTGTTACTTAGTTCCT
>JBJEJM010000241.1:0-11193 GCA_051878075.1 Clostridium sp.
TTCCTCCAATTTAGATCATTAAAATTATTTATAAATTTTCATCATATGTTCTAATAGGAATATATTTTAAATACTATATTCCTATGCTTATGTGCAGACTTTTTCATAAGCAGCACTATATTTTCAATGAAATTATACATTAAACTGCATATATGTTGGATATAGTATTTTATTTCTTAATATTATCATATACAAATTTGCTATATAGTGTTTATAAATTATAAAAATAGACACAATATAATGTTACTATACAATTATGTTTATTAAAAAAAGCTATTGTAATAGAATTCTAGACCATTTAATAAATATATATACATTACTATAGTTAAATATTTGATAAATATCAAGTACGTATATGGGGAAATTTGAAAAAATAATATTAATTTTTAAAAAATGGTATAAAAATAATATTAAGAATATGAAAAAATTATTTGGAGATAATACATAATGTATAAGAAAAATAGAGGGATCGGTGATATTATGAGTAACACTCCATTAAAAAAAATAATAAAGTCAAAATTAAAAGGAAATAAAGAACTTACTGAAGCAGAGAAGCTTAGGGAAAAAATCAAATATGAAATTGCAGATGAGCTTGGACTTAGTGATAAAGTCAGAAGAGAAGGATGGGGGGGACTTTCAGCAGAAGAAACTGGGCGCATAGGCGGCATTATGACCAAACGGAAAAAGGCTTTACACATGCCATCAAATGATGAGATATTAGGAAGGGTTAATAAAAAGAAATCTTAAATTTAATGATATTATTGTTTTACATTTTATTTTCATACCTGAATGTTTGACTAACTTAAAAATTAAGATATAATATATTAGATGATGTATAGACTAACTTAAGGGCGTGATAAATGTGGCATATAATGAATTTGCAAATATTTATGATGAATTAATATATGAAGATATTAATTATGATAAAGTTGCAGAAAAGATTATAGAAATATGCAGAGAAAACAATATAAAATTTGAAGATTATTTAGATTTAGCATGTGGAACAGGAAATGTAGCTGTAAGAGTCTGTAAGGACTTTAAAAATACATTTGCAGTTGATCTTTCTGATGATATGTTAAATGTAGCTTTTGAAAAATTTAAAGCTAATAGGGTTAGGGCAAAGGTTATATGCCAGGATATGTGTGAATTAAGCTTAAATCACAAATTTGACCTTATAAGTTGTGTTCTTGATTCTACTAATTATATAACTGAAGATGAAGATTTACATGCATATTTCAGCAGAGTATATGATCATCTTAAGGATGATGGATTATTTATATTTGATATAAATTCATATTATAAGTTAAGTGAAGTATTAGGCAATAATATTTATACATATAGTACTGAAGATATTTTCTATACATGGGAAAATACTTTTGAAGATGATATTTTAAACATGTTCCTAACATTCTTTGTTAAAAATAAAGAAGATTTATATGAAAGATTTGAAGAGGAGCATATTGAAAGAGCTTATACTGAAGAGGATATAGAACAAGCCTTAAATCAATGTAATTTTAAATTAGCAGGCAAATTTGATGGATACAGCCAGAATCCTGTTCATAATCATAGTGAGAGAATACTTTACATTGTAAAAAAATAAATAAAATAGCAAGGAGATTATAGATAATGCAAGATAAGATAGTTAAAGCTACAGCTAAAAATGACATGGTCAGAATAATTGCAGGTATTACAACAAACTTAGTAAATGAAGGAACTAAAATTCATGATACTACACCTGTAGCATCAGCAGCTTTTGGAAGAATGCTTACTGCCGGTGCTTTAATTGGATCAACATTGAAGAGTGAAAAAGAAGTAACTACCCTAAAAATAAATGGCGGCGGAGAAATAAACGGAATTACTGTAACAGCACATAATGACGGAAGTGTTAAAGGTGTTATAGGAAATCCATATGTGGATAGACCACTTAATGAAAAAGGAAAATTAGATGTAGGCGGAGCAGTAGGAACAAATGGTATGCTTTATGTAATTAAAGATTTAGGCCTTAAAGATCCTTATGTTGGTCAGGTTAAGATACAGACTGGTGAAATAGCAGAAGATTTTGCATATTATTTTACAGTATCAGAACAGACTCCATCAGCAGTATCACTTGGTGTTTTAGTAGATAAGGATCTATCAATTAAAGCAGCAGGCGGATTTATTGTCCAAATGTTACCTGGAGCAGATGAACTTCTTGCAGATGTAATTACTTACAGATTACAAGAAATTCCACCTATAACTACTTTAATAAGTGAAGGAAAAACTATTGAAGAAATATTAGAGTATATATTTGAAGGTATGGATTTAAAAATTCTTGATGATATGACACCTGAGTATAAATGCGACTGTTCAAGAGAAAGAGTTGAAAAAGCATTAATATCTATTGGAAAAGATGATTTACAGGAAATTTATGACGAAGGTAAAACTGAAGAAATAGTATGTAATTTCTGTAATAAAAAATATGAATTTACTCATGAGAACATTGGTGAATTATTAAACAATAAGAAATAATATTATTAATAATAAAGAATGGCTGATAATTTGATTAAATTATCAGTCATTCTTTATTTGCATAAAAAACAAAAATTAATACTTAATGTAAAAAGAAAAATATTTTACATTAAGTATTATTACATATGACTTTGTAACAATATACGAATATCTTTAACATTTTATATTTTAGTATATGTATTAATTAAATAAATATTTATCAATAAGTAAAAATAGTTAGGAAAATTATCATCATTATATGATAAAATTTCACATGCTTTTTTTAAACGATACCTTATTGTATTAGGATGCTGAAATAGATTTGAAGCTGTTTTGGATATTTCACAATTGCAATTTACATATTCAATGAGAGTACTTAGAAGATTTGATGTAAATTTCAAGTCGTAATTCTTTAATTTATTTATCTGGTTATTATATTGTTCTAATATCATGGGCTGTTCAGATAAAGATAGAATTAACTGGTATATTCCTATTTCAGAAAAAGAAAGACAATCTGTTTTTTTCAGCTGGCATACACGGTTGCTGTATATTGCCTGCTTCATAGAGAAATCAAAGTGATTATGATCATAAATTGTATCACAGATTCCTATATAAAATTGATTTGGTATAAGATCAATAGATTTCAGCTGGTTTACAATAATAGTTTTACAGTCTGAAATAGGTGATTCAGACGAATATATAAGCATCATTCCATGTCTATATTTTACATAAGAAAAGTTCATATTATTTTTAAATTTATATTGATTATAAAGAAGTCTTTTAAAATAATATGATATAGCTTTAGAGCCATCAGTATTTTGGGGTGTAAAAAAGGCAGTGATAATGTTAGGGTGCAAATAGGGATTTATGCTTGATAATGTTTCTGATATATTATGGAATGAATTTTTATTTTCCAAGAGCTTGGCTATTTTTTCTTCATTTATAATGAAGTGTGATTTAGATTGTAGAAGTTCATTTGCACATATTATTAAATCTTCCATGTATGCATCAGAAAACAGAAAAATAGGTATACTTTTTCTATCTGCAATTTTTTTTATTTTTTCAGGAATATCATTAAAAAATACTGTCTTAATTGCAATTCCAGCAACGTCACGTTTTATTAAATTTAATAATGCATCTTCAATTAAAGCTGGATTATCTTTAGCAAAAAAGAGAGAAGATAAGACAAGATCTCCACGGCTGAATACTCCATATGAATCAATATAACTTTCGTATTCTAGAATAACAATATTGCTTAATAAATTATTTATTCCAGATGAACCTGCAATGAGTTTAAAATCTTCAAATAATGTTAAGTCTAACAATTCGCTTATATGAATCATTAAAATACCTCCGTATATATACTAAATTATTAATTTTACTCATTTATAATGTTTAATATTTTAAAGGAAATATATAAAAAATTATATATTTAATAGTAAAATATGAGAAAAATTATAGCTTATTTTTGTATAAAAGTAAATAAAAGAGTTATTGTATTCATTTTTTTACAGATGTATACTGTTAATAACAGGCAAGGACGCTTATTTATAGGTATAAATAAGTGTCTTTTGTTATTTAGTAAATGTATAAATTATGGCTTATTAGAGCCAAAATAAAATTTAGAGTGGATGGTGGCTTAACATGAGCGAATTTTTATGTAAAAGATATAGTAATTTGGAACCTTATGTTCCAGGAGAACAGCCTAAAGATAGAGAGTATATAAAGTTAAATGCTAATGAGACTTCTATGAAGCCTTCACCAAAAATATTAGAAATATTAAAAAGCAAAAGAATGGAAAGATTAGGATTCTATGCTGATCCTGATGCTATAGAATTTAGAAGTGCTATAGCTAAAAGATATGATGTAAATGTAGACCAGGTATTTGCAGGAAATGGTTCAGATGAAGTTTTAGGATTAATATTCCTTGCATTCTTTGATGAAACTTCAAAGATAGCTTTCCCAGATATAACTTATGGTTTCTATAAAGTATTCTCAAAATCATTTGGAATTGATGGAAAGCAGATTCCTTTAAAGGATGACTTTACTGTTGATGTTGATGCATTTATAGAAAGTGGAAGACACATTATTTTAGCTAACCCAAATGCACCAACAGGATTTGTACTTCCAGTTTCAGAAATTGAAAGAATGGTAAAATCAGATCCAGACAGATTGGTTGTAATTGATGAAGCTTATATTGATTATGATAAGGACAATCATACATGTATTCCATTGATAAAAAAATATAAGAATTTATTAGTTGTACATACAATGTCTAAATCTAAAAATTTAGCTGGTGCCCATATTGGATATTGTATAGGTGATGAAAGTCTTATTGAAGATTTAAATGGAATAAAATTTGCATTTAATCCATTCAGCTTAAGTGATATTTCAGTAGCTATTGGAACAGCTGCAATAGAAGACAGGGAATATTATGATAAATGTGTAAGTGACATAATAGAAAACAGAGAATATTTAAAGAGAGAATTAAGAAATTTAGGATTTGAAGTATTAGATTCTAAAACTAATTTTATATTTGTTACACACCCAGAAATCAATGCAGAAGATTATAATAGAAGATTAAGGGAAAATGGAATTTTAGCTAGATACTATAATGCTCCAAGAATCGATAATTATTTAAGAATAACAATAGGAACAAGAGAAGAAATGGAAGCAGTAGTAGAGGCAACTAAAAATATTGTAGCACATGCTGCATAATGCAGAATATGTTAAAACCATATTTAGTGTGAGTTGTTTAATAAGGGCAGAACTTTAGAGGAGAATTTAAAATGAAGATTTTGATTAGTGATTATAAAGATGAATTGAAACGTGATTTAAATTATGAAAAAAAGCTTTTAATACAGGAATTCAAAAAATTTAATATAGATGATGTAATCATAGATGTATATCCATATGAAAATGAAGAAGGATTTATAGAAGCATTAAAAGATGCAGATGTTCTTTTAACAGCATTTCTTCCTATAAGCACAGAAGTATTGGATAAAGCAGAAAAATTAAAATGCATATCAATAAATGCTACAGGATATGGAATTGTAGATTTGCATGAAGCATCAAAAAGAAATATTGCCGTATGCAATGTAAAAGAATACTGTACACAGGAAGTAGCTGAACATACTATGGCATTAATGCTTGCAATGACTAGAAGGTTAAAACAATATGGTAGTGATGTTAATAATGGAATTTGGAATTATAATATAGGCAGGATAGAACGTCTTGCAGGTAAGACACTTGCTATATTTGGTTTAGGTAGAATTGGACAGGCTGTTGCAAAAAGAGCACAGGGTTTTGATTTAAATGTAATTGCTGTTGATCCATATTTACCAAAAGAGGTGGCAGAAAAGCTTAATGTTAAATTAGTTTCCAAGGAAGAAGCATTAAAGAATGCAGATATAATAAGTAATCATATGAATCAGACTTCTGAAAATAAGAGCTACTTCTCAATAGAAGAATTTAAGAGCATGGAACGAAGACCATATTTCTTAAATGTTGGAAGAGGAGAATGTGTTGATGAAGATGCTTTAAGAGAAGCTATGGATAAACATCTTATAAGAGGAGCAGCTCTTGATGTATTGAAAGATGAAAATCCTGATTTAAAAAATAATCCTCTATTAGATTATGAAGATTTATATCTGACTCCTCATGCAGCATTTTACTCAGAGACATCTATGAAGGAGCTTCAAAGGATTTCCTGTGAAAACATAGTTTATTATATGACAAAGCAGTATGAAAAAGTTTTTGGAATTGTAAATCCTGATATACTGTAAATAATTAGTGGTTTAATAAACAACATAGTGAATGAAAATGAATTTATAAAGGATTTATAAAGTTGTAAAGGGGCTGATAATATGAAAAATATGTCAGAAGAGATGGAAAGTCTTACAAAGAAACTCGTTTCAATAAGCAGTGTAAATACATCAGAAGGAGAAAAGAAGGTTGCTGTTTACATAGAAAAGTATCTAAGGGAAATACCATATTTTAAGAAAAATGAAGATCATGTAATAATACAGAAATTAAAGAATGATTCCCTTGACAGAAGAAATGTATTTGCATACATAAAAGGAAAAAAAGACAATAATGGAGATACGATAATTTTTCATGGACATATGGACACTGTAGGTGTTGAAGATTTTGGAAGTCTTAAGGAATATGCATTTGACTGTGATGAACTTTTAAAGAGAATGCTGGAGATGGATCTTCCAGAAGAAGTACATGATGATTTAGCTTCAGGAGACTGGATGCCTGGAAGAGGAGCCTGTGACATGAAAAGCGGAGTTGCAGTATTCATGGTGCTTTTAAAATATCTTTCAGAAAAAGCAGATGATTTAAAGGGAAATATCCTCCTTTCTGTAAATCCAGTAGAAGAAAATCTACATACAGGAATAATAGAAGGATTAGAAGTCCTTGAAATGTTAAAAGAAAAAGAAGGATTTAATTTTAAATTTGCTATAAACAATGATTACATATGTCCTTTATATAAGGGTGATCCGAAGAAATATGTATATATGGGATCCGTTGGAAAACTTCTTCCATGTTTCTATATTCAAGGAAAGGAAACACATGTTGGACAATGCTTTGAAGGCTTTGATGCTACAAGAGTTGCAGCAGCTTTAGTTAGAAAAATCAATTTAAATACAGATTTCTGTGATGGATATGAAGGAGAATATACACTTCCACCAAGTGTCCTTAAGATGAAGGATTTAAAGGAACAATACAATGTTCAGACAGCATTTGATTCATTTGTATATTTCAATTATTTTGTACATAATGCTGATATAGATTCCATAATAGGAAAATTGAAAAAAGCAGCAGAAGAAGCATGTACAGAGGTTATAGAAAATATCAATAGTGAATATAAGAAATTCTGTGCATTAAGCGGAGACAGCTATCATGAATATAATTATGATTTTGAAGTATTAAGCTATGAACAATTATTAGAAAGAGCAGTAAATAAGCATGGAAACAGAATCAATGAAGAACTAAGGACTCTTACAGACAAGCTTGTTAAGGAAAATACAGATAAGAGAGAACTTCCTATTCATCTAGTAAAATATTTATTAGGAGAATTAAAGGAAAAGAATCCTGTAGTGGTTTTATATTTTGCAGCTCCATATTGTCCACATAATACATTAAAAAATGAATTTGAAGCTGAAAGAAAACTTAAGGAAGAAATAACTTCTATAGTAAAAGAATTCGGTGAAGAAAGCGGTGAAACTTATGAAGTGATGCAGTTCTTCCCAAGTCTTACAGACAGCAGTTATATAAAGATTGATGATGATGAAAAATCAATTGAAGATTTAATTAATAATTTTCCACAATATGATGTACTTTATCCAGTGCCATTAAAGAAAATTAAATCTCTAGATATTCCTGCATTGGATTATGGATGTTATGGAAAGGATGCTCACAAGTGGACTGAAAGGGTATATAAACCTTATTCATTTGAAGTACTTCCAAAATTAATATTAAAGACAATAGATCATTATTTATTATAAAAAATCTAAGGTTGAAAAGGAGATAGATGTTATGTTTGTTAAAAATGGAACAGGTGTATTAAAAAGAGTATTATTATCAAAGCCAGAATATTTAAAGGCTGCTAAAATAAATGAAATTGCTAAGAAGTGGGACGATGATTTAGATTTAGAAAAAATGAGAAAAGAACATGAGCTTGTAGTAAAAGCTTATGAAGATAACGGAGTAAAGGTAGAATTCCTAGAAGCAGATCCAGAAAGACCTAATTCAGTATTTGCAAGAGATTTTGGAGGATGTGTAAAAGAAGGATATATTCTAGGAAACTTTAAACTTCCATTAAGATATAAGGAACATGTAGACTATGAAAAGAAGATGAAGGAACTTGGAATTCCAGTAATAGCAAGAGTTGAAAAAGGACTTTTTGAAGGCGGAGACTTTATGTTCCTAAATGAAAAAACAATAGCAGTAGGAATGGCAGACAGAACTAACGAAGAAGGTGTTGAAGAAATAAGAACTCAGCTTTCTAAGTATGGATATGAAGTTATTGGAGTTAAACTAAAAAAAGAATATCTTCACTTAGATATGTGTTTTAATTTAGTAGATGACAAGATTGCAGTATCTTACAAGGAAGGACTTCCAGCAGATTTTGCAAAGAGAATAGAAGAAATGGGCATAGATATAATATCTGTACCAGAAGAAAGCATATTTGCACATGGATGCAATCTTCAGGCTATAGGAAATCATAAAGTATTATCATTAAAACAGAATACAAGAGTAAATGAAGAATTAAGAAAAAGAGGAATGACTGTTATAGAACTTGATATTACAGAAATTTTAAAAGCAGGAGGAGGCCCTCACTGTATGACATTCCCATTAGAAAGAATCTAATTAATAATCAATAATTAATAACCAGCAAAAAATAAAAAATTAAATATAAGGAAATGAATGAAATGAGAATTACAAGAGAACAGATACAATATCGTTTTGACAAAGACGCCAAACCGGTATTAAAAACCAATTTACCAGCACATTTGGTATTTGAGACTAAGGATGCTTTTTCAGGACAGATACAGACAGAAAATGATGTAATGGATGGACTAGATTATTCAATAATGAATCCAATAACAGGTCCAGCATATTTTGAAAATGTTGAACCAGGTGATGTATTAGAAATACATATAGACAAAATCACATGTGCATCTAAGGGTTGTGCTTTATGTGTACCAGGTGAAGGTGTTATAGGCCACATGGTAAAAGAGCCTAAAACAAGGATTTATGACATATCTGATAACATGGTAAAAATAAGTGATAACATAAGCCTTCCTATAGATCCAATGATAGGAGTTATAGGGGTTGCACCAGCAGATGAAAAACCTCTTGCTATGTATCCAGGAAGACATGGAGGAAACATGGATGCAAGACTTATAAAACAAGGAGCCACTTTATATCTTCCAGTCCAGGTTAAAGGCGGATTATTATCAATGGGAGATTTACATGCAGCTCAGGGAGATGGAGAATCATTTTATACAGGACTTGAAGTTGCAGGAGAAGTTGAAGTAACTGTAAATGTAAGAAAAGATTTGAAGATTGATATACCTTTTGTAAAAAGTGAAGGGAAGTTTGCAAGTATAGCAACAGCAGAAAAAACTGATGATGCACTTTCATTAGCTATGGAAAAGCTAGTTGAATTTGTAAGTCAGCATAAAGAAATAGATATGTATGATGCAGGATTCTTATGTGGACTTTTTGCAAACTTAGAAATAAGTCAGGTTGTTGATCCATTAAAGACAGCAAGAATGTCTATTGATGAAAAAGTTATAGGATTATAGATTGATTTAATGTAGTTTAGTAGATTGGTAAAAAATTATTTAACAAAAAATATATATGGCAGAGACAATGAAGTCTTATTTATTAATGATTCATTGTTTCTGCCGTATTTTTTTATGATGAGCTGGTTAAGAATGATAGATATGAAAGACTAAGGAGGAATAGAATATGAACTTTTTGTTTATAGGTAAGTACTATGAGTACTATATAAAAGGCACGGAAATAACAATAATACTTGCAATATGCTCTGTCTTATGTGGGACGGTTTTAGGACTTGCATTATCTCTATTAAGAAGATCAAGATTCAAGATATTATCATTTATTGCAAAAGCATATGTTGAATTTATGAGAGGGACTCCTATACTTGTTCAGATATATATAATATATATAGGTATTCCAAAGCTTGTTGGAGCTGATCTGCCCGATATTGTTGTAGGTGCCATTGCATTATCTTTAAATTCATCAGCATATGTATCTGAGATAATAAGAGCTGGTATTGAAGCTGTAGATAAAGGACAGCTTGAAGCCGCAAGAAGCTTAGGAATGAATAATCGTTTAGCAATGTTTGAAATCATAATACCACAGGCATTTAAAAATATACTTCCTGCCTTAGGAAATGAATTCATATCAGTTATAAAAGAATCATCTATGGTTTCAGTAATAGGTGTAGCAGAACTTATGTATAATGCTGGAATAGTAAGGGGAAATACAGCTTTAGGCTTAGAACCTATAGTAATTGCAGCAGGAATTTATTTTGTTATAACTTTTGTTTTGACAAGGGCATTAGGGCATGTTGAAAGGAGGATGAAAGTAAGTGATATACGTTAAAGATTTATATAAGAGCTTTGGAGAAAATCATGTACTGAAAGGAATAAACCAGCATATTTCCAAGGGAGAAGTTGTTGTAGTAATAGGTCCATCAGGTTCTGGAAAAAGCACATTTTTAAGATGCCTGAACCTACTGGAGACACCAACATCAGGAAAGGTTATATTTGAAGGTAAGGATATAACTGACAAGTCTACCGATATAAATTTAGTAAGAGAAAATATGGGCATGGTATTCCAGCATTTTAATTTATTTCCTCATAAAACAGTCAATGAGAATATATGTATAGCACCTGTCAAAGTAAAAGGAAAATCAAAAGAAGAAGCAGAGAAGAAAGCAGATGAACTATTGGAAAAAGTGGGCCTTAAGGATAAGAAAAATGCATATCCAGCATCACTGTCAGGAGGGCAGAAACAGAGGATTGCTATAGCAAGGGCTCTTGCTATGGAACCAGAAGTAATGCTTTTTGATGAGCCTACATCAGCTTTGGATCCAGAAATGGTTGGAGAAGTTTTAGAAGTTATGAAAGGTCTTGCAAAAGAAGGAATGACTATGGTTATTGT
>JBJEJM010000242.1:0-11188 GCA_051878075.1 Clostridium sp.
CTAATAGAACAGTAGTTGTTGCTGAAGGCGATGAATTATGTTTAGGTAAACATACATTACAATTCTTTATGGCTCCAATGGTGCATTGGCCAGAAGTTATGGTTGAATATGAAAAAACTGAAAAAATATTATTCTCAGCTGATGGATTTGGTAAATTCGGTGCATTAGATACAGATGAAGAATGGACACCAGAAGCTAGAAGATATTTTATAAATATAGTAGGAAAATACGGTACTCCTGTTCAAAATTTATTAAAAAAAGCTGCTACTTTAGACATTAAAACAATATGTCCTTTACATGGTCCAGTATTAACTGAAAATTTAGGATTCTATATTGATAAATATATTAAATGGAGCAGCTACACACCTGAAGAAGAAGGAACTGTTGTAGCATATGCTTCTATTCACGGAAATACAGCTGAAGCTGCTAGAAATATGGTTGAAATATTAAAGGAAAAAGGTGAAAAAAATATTGTGCTATATGATTTATCAAGAGCAGATATGGCAGAGGTAATAGCTGAATCATACCGTTTTGATAAATTAATCGTAGCATGTGCTACTTATGATGGTGGAATGTTCCCTTGTATGGAAGATTTCTTATTACATTTAAAACACAAAAATTTCCAAAACAGAAAAGTAGGTATAATTGAAAACAGTTCATGGGCGCCTGCTGCTGGAAAATGTATGAAGAAACTATTTGAAGAAATGAAAGACATAACTATATGTAATAACTCAGTTTCAATAAAATCAGTAGCTAAAGATGATGACTTTGCTGCTATGAATCTTTTAGCAGATGAAATATTAAACATATAATAATCTAAAGCTCTAATTATATAAAGAACTCAATCAAAAGGTAAAATTTGATTGAGTTCTTTATTTTATATAATAATATTTACATATATCTTTTACTATTTATTTTATAAAGAGTATTTCTTACGTAACCAAATTCCTTTCTTTTAAATATAATGCTAATATAGCTATTTATAACAAAGGAGGAATAAAATTATGACCAGAGATTATTTTATAAATTCAATTAAGAATTTTATAAATACTCAGATAAACAGATATCAATTAACAAATGATGTTTCTACAATAATTGATGATCTTTCAAAGTATTTAGGTGAAAATCTGATTAATTCTTCCCGCAGCTCTAATAATAATTCTTCTTTTCAAATACCCCAAGAATTTACAGGAGAATTTTCAGATTTAAGTGATTATAATTTATCTTTAAACTCACAAAATACTATATCATCTGACAAATCATATAAAAATAATCAGCGCATTCAACGATCGATTATTAATTGGCGTGACTTTTTAAATATAACCTGTCATCCTGGTTTTGACGGCAATGATTTACAAAATGGAAGACAGAATAATTGTGCATGTTCTATAGAAGATTTTGATGGATATATTTATGTAGGCACTGGCAGAAATATTCCATATTCTTTAATAAAGAATACAATAAGCAGAGCATCTGTTCCATTGGATTATGCCCCCCTATTTCCTAATATGGGAGCCGAAATATGGAGATACAATAAAAATGGATATTCACAATGGCAGAGAGTCTTTAAATCACAATGTAATAATGATGAAAACACAAGCAATATAATAGAAATCAGTTCTATTGTGAGCTTTAGATCATTAAATTTAAAGCCATCTCTTTATGCAGTTGGTTCTTCAGCTTCTGGAATAAAGATCTTAAAATCTACTAATGGTGTAGACTGGTTTTGTATATCTTCAAATTTATCCAGCGGCAGATCATCAGGAAAGATGATTGTTTATAGGCACAAGATTTACCTTTCAGTTAATTCTGATGATGAAAGGTCCCGTTCACTGCTATATTCTTCAGAAGATCCTGAAATCTTTGGATGGACTCTTGAAACAGCATGTACAAGCGAAAATTCAAATAATCCTATAGGTGAAATTACTTCCATGGCTTCATTCAACAATCACCTTTACCTTGGGACTTATTCTGAAAATGGATTTATGATCTGGAGAACAAATAATGAAGAACCAAAAAAAGATGACTGGAAACTTGTTATAGATAAAGGGGCTGGAGATGCTTCAAATACTACTGCAGTTTCGCTTGCAGAATTTAAAAACAGACTGTATGTTGGCACAGGTAATTTTCGAAGAGATTTATTAAATTTTATCTTTCCTAAAGGTGCAGAAATAATCCGCATAGATAAAAAAGATAACTGGAAGATAGTTATTGGAGGAGATGTAGTTGAAAAAAGCGAACCCAAAACAGGAACAAGAAATCTTCCTTTAAGCAGAATAAGTAATGGATTCTTTAATCCCTATAATATCTTTATTTCTCAAATGAAAGTTTATAATAATAAACTATATATTGGAACCTATGACAATTCAACAAATGTAGCACCTATTTATGAATTTTTATTAAAAAACAGGGATTTACTCAATAATATTTTTGATGATAATACTGTTGAAATATTAACACTTTTTATGGAACTTCAGTTAAAGATATTTTCATTAATAAAAAATCATTTTGGCTTTGATCTATATATAAGTAATAATGGATTAGACTTTAAACTTATTGATTCTTTTGGTTTTGATGACTCTGATAATACTGGAATAAGCACTATTTTTATAAACAGCAGTAATAATATGTATATTGGAACCTTTAACCCATTTCTAGGTACTAATATATACAGAATGTCTCCACACCATTTTATTTCACGTTCAAAGTCACATTCACATAGTACTCCCAATAAAAGCCAAAAAAATTTTTGTATCATATGCACTTAATAAAATTAGACTATTATGTAAAATTTAAAATCTAGAATTATTTTGGAATAAAAATCACTATAATTCTATTTTAAATTTTACATTTTCAAATAGAATTTCTTATTATTTATACTTCTCTTTTCACTTACCTTATGTAACTTATTTATTATTTCATATTTTTTACTATTTTATTTTTAATATATTCTAATGTATATACTTCTCCTTTATCTGCAAGCATATTAAGAAGAAATTCTAAAAATTCTCTTGTTTTTGGATGCATAACATAATATTCCTTACGTTCTTCATAGTATTCTAAAGCACTTCTATCATTATATCTTTCCTTAAGATAATTTTTAGATGCACTCATTCTATCAATAAACATTTCAACAACATATTTATTCGGCATCTCCATTCCCATAAGTCCATCTGAAAGTTTATTTCCGTAATCAATCCAATATTCAAAATGATGTTTATTTCTTCCCTTATGATGAAGCCATGCAGTTGACACACCTTCTTCAATTTTCTGTATTCCGTTAGGGCTTACATCTCCTCTGTAATATTTAATTCCTGCACTAAATTCTACAGGTCTATACTTAGATAAGTCATGAAGAAGTCCCTGCTTATATAAACCTACTTTGAAACATGTTTTCATTACTAGTATCTTATGATTTGTTATTGTTTTGAAATGTCCTATAAAATTCTTTATCATTAATATACTTCTCCTAAAAGTCTCTTTAATTTTTAACAAATTCTTGTATTATGATATTTATTCATATATATATTATATATCTAATCAATACTAATTTTAAAGAACATATTAATACTCTGCAAAAATAAAAAGTATATAAGAATTAATATTAAATTCTTGTATACTTTTTTAACATATAATATTCTCCTATACTTATCTATAATAAGTTTTATTTTATCCAGAAATTTTAATACATAATACTGCTTTTATTTAAAAAGACTTATAAATAAATCTACAAGATTAGGATCGAATTGAGTACCGCTGCATTTTTTTATCTCTTTCAAAGCTTCATCTACCGTAAATTTCCCTTTTCTATAATGCCTTTCATTAGTCATTACATCAAAAGTATCACATATACTTATTATTCTTGCAAATAAAGGTATTTCTTCACCTTTAAGTCCTTTAGGATATCCTTTACCATCCCATCTTTCATGATGATATAATATACTGTCAGCTATATTATCAAAGTAGCTTAAGGATTTTACAATTCTATATCCTCTTTCACAGTGAGTCTTCATTTCTTCAAATTCCTCTGCAGTTAAACCTTTCTTCTTCTTAATTATTTCATCTTTAATTCCAATTATCCCTATATCATGAAGTTCTGCTGCAACTTTTAATTCATTGCAGTCAGAAATACTCATATTTATTTTTTCTGCAAGTTGAATGCTTTTCTCTGCAACCCTTGCATTATGCTCTTCTTTTTCATCACTTTTTGATGCAAGAGCAAGTTTTAAAGTACCAAGTATTGAACTTTTAAAACTGCTTCCCTTAAGAAGTTTCTGCTTATATACTTGATTTTCTGCTATTTTAAGTGCTGAATATATATTTGTATTCTTATCTAATTTCAGTGCATGTCCAAGTGAAATGCTTATATTAAATAATTCACTTTTAAATTTACTGCATTCTTCATCTATATTTTTAATAGTTTTTTCACACAATTCAATACTTGCATTTGGAATAAGAATTGCAAATTCATCACCGCCAAACCTATATACCTCACTTAATCCACTACATGCTCTTTTCATTGCATTTGTAGTTTCAATCAAAAGTCTATCCCCCTGCTCATGCCCAAATGTATCATTTACAAGCTTTAATCCATTGTTATCACCCATAATAATACCTATAGGAAATTTTCCTTCTTTAGAGTACTTTTTATCCATATATTCGAAGTATGCTCTATTTTTAGCTCCTGTTAAAGCATCAGTATAACTAAGATTTTCAAGTTTTTCTTCATTCCTCTTTAGATATGTAATATCTATACACCTTCCAACTACTCCACGCACACTGCCATCATCATTCATTATTGGAACTTTAGCTATTTCCTTGCATGACTTCTGTCCATAATTATTGACAAATTCTGCTTCACTTAATTCTATTTTAAGTGTTTCCATTACTTTTTTATCACTTTCCATAAATTTACCAACCTGAAGTTTATCAGCATTTATCTCATTATTAGTTTTCCCTAAAATATTATCTATTCCCTGTTCTCTATAAAACTCTCTGCATTCTTTGTTAGCATAAATATACCTTCCTTCTGTATCCCTGCAAAATACCATTTCCGGTAATACATTTAGAATATCCTTCATTAAATTTCTTTCTTCTTCAATTTTTTGCTTTTCATCTATGAATTTATTGAATATATCACTTATTCCAGATGCTATGATAAAAGATGTTATTTTATGATTTAAATTTTTTATAGGAATAATAATACAGCTATCATATTCTTTACATACTGAAATATTTCCACTCTGCAATACATCTTTACATTTCCTTCGCATTTTTTCATATGCATATTTATTTAATACATTTTTTATATTACAGCCGATAATATCTTGTTTTATCTTATGTATTTCATAGTACATTTTGTTTGCAAAAATAAAATTCAAATCGCAGTCTATTATACATAATGGATATGGCATATTTGTTATCAATGAATTTAGTACTTCTTTCATAGTCTTCTCCTACGTTTTAATAACAAATCTTCTATTTATTTCATTAAACTGAAAAATATTCACATTAAATATAATTATAATATATATGAATTTTTTTTCAATATTTATTTATATTAAATCAGCTGAAAAATTTATATATATATCTTGTATCTAATTTTACATTTTATATAATATTTTGATATAAATCCATATTATTATCAAAATCAAAGTAAAAATATATTGATTCATTAGCATTAATATATAATAATATATATTAAAATAACGCTAAAGGAGATTATAGATATGATACGATTTGAAAGTGACTATCTTGAAGGAGCACATCCCCATATTTTAGAAATGTTAAGCAGAACCAACTTTGAACAGACACCTGGTTATGGTACTGATATTTATTGCAGAAAAGCATCTTCTTTAATAAAAGAAAAGTGTAATTCACCAGAATCTGACGTACATTTTCTTGTTGGAGGAACCCAGACAAATAAAACAGTAATTGCCTCTATACTGCGACCTTATCAGGGAGTATTGTGTGCAGATACAGGTCATATAAATGTTCATGAAACTGGTGCAATTGAAAATTCTGGCCACAAAGTTATGACTATTGCAAGTGATGATGGCAAAATAACTGCACAAGATATCCAAAATGTATATGATTCACATTTTAACGATGAAACAGCTGAACATATGGTTCAGCCTGGAATGGTTTATATTTCACATCCAACTGAAAATGGAACACTTTATACAAAAAGTGAACTTGAAGCAATAAGTATCACATGCCGTAAATGCAGGCTGCCACTTTTTCTAGATGGAGCGAGACTTGGATACGCTCTTACTGCTGAAGGAACTGATGTTACCCTTGAGGATATTGCGAGACTTTGTGATGTGTTCTATATAGGCGGCACAAAGGCTGGAGCATTATTTGGAGAAGCCGTAGTAATAACAAATCCAGAACTTAAAAATGATTTCAGATATTTCATTAAACAGAATGGCGGAATGCTTGCAAAAGGGCGTCTTCTTGGACTTCAGTTTATTGCTCTTTTTGAAAATGACTTATATTTTGAAATAACTGAACATGCAAATAAACTTGCATTGAAAATCAAAAATGCATTTTTAGAAAAAGGATGCTCTTTCCGCTATAATTCAGTAACAAATCAGCAATTTCCTATACTTACAGATGAATATTTTAATAAATTAAAAACAAAGTACTCTTTTTCATTTTGGGAAAAGATAGATGAAAATCATACTGCTGTACGCTTCTGCACAAGCTGGGCTACAAAAAATGAAGATGTGAATAAGTTATTGGAAGATATAAAATATTTATAAGTACATATTTTATAAAAAAGCGTGGTACAGCCACGCTTTTTCAGATTTTGAATTAAAATTTATAAATTCTTATATGTTTCAAAATTATTAGAATTTTTTATGAAATATAACTTTTCGATAAGTATCAAAATTCACCCACTTATCTAAGAAATCTCCTTCATTATCTTCATTTACTTTTTTTCTTTCATTTAATAATTCTTCAACTTCTTTCTTGCTTTTCGCTTTTATTTCAAATCCGCGTCCATTTATTAGCGGATAATCAGAATATTTATAATCATCTAGTGATGTTATGCTTTCTATCTTCTTATTTCTTACTGTAACTGCAATCCAATCACGAAGGATAAGAATATCAAAACTATCGGGATATTCATAGCTTTCACCTTTTACAGGCATTTCATCACCAACTGTATATACATTGGAAACTGCTTTATATTTATAAACAGAAAGGCTTTCAGCATTATAGTAGAATTCTTCGAAAATATCTCCTCTTCCTTCTAAATCCTTATATTTGAATGCTACATTATCAATTTTCTTTTCATTTTCATCTGCAATATTTTTTACAACACCGCATGCTGATGTCATATTTGAAACTCTGTCTATTAAGATAAATTCTCCTAAAGTCTTATGATTGTCAAAAGTATCCATCACAACTTTTTCTGAAAGAAGAATACTGCATAATGCTATTTCATTTTTCTTTAAGGTATCTGTATCTATATGTTCTCCACTATTAACGTCTATCTTATACTTTAAGTCAGTCACAATACCACTTAACATTTTAGTTCCTATCTTAACAAGGTATTCTCTGCCACATGTTAATTTCCTATCATCCATCCATAGGATTTCAGCTTCAAAAGACTTGCTTAATTTTATATCTGCACCTTTTATTAAAACACATCCTCTTGATACATCAACTTCTTTATCCAGCTGTATTGTAACTGGCTGTCCCTTGAATGCTTCTGAAACTTCTTTATCTGTAACATGTATACTTTTTATTTTTACCTTTTCATTACTTGGAAGAGCAGTTATTTCATCTCCTGCTTTTATACTTCCAGCTTCAATCTGCCCTTGAAATCCTCTGAATGTATGATCAGGTCTGCACACCCTTTGTACTGGCATATAGAATCCTTCTTCTTCTGCACTGTCTACTTCAACATTTTCAAGATGTTCTAAAAGATACTCACCTTTGTACCATGGTGTATTTTCTGATTTTGAAGTTATATTATCTCCTTCTGTTGCTGAAAGTGGTATAGTTAAAATATTTTTTAATGAAAGTTCTTCTTTAAGCTTAAGTATTTCATTTTCTATTTCTAAAAATCTTTCTTCGCTATAACAAGCAAGATCCATTTTATTTACTGCAAATACAAAGTTCTTTATCCCCATTAATTCACATATTCTTGCATGTCTCTTTGTCTGCACTAAAACACCCTGAGTAGCATCTATAAGTATTATTGCAAGATCTGCAAAAGATGCTCCTACAGCCATATTTCTTGTATACTCTTCATGTCCTGGAGTATCAGCAACTATGAAACTTCTGTTATCTGTTGTGAAATACCTATATGCAACATCAATAGTAATTCCCTGTTCACGTTCTGCCATAAGTCCATCAAGAAGCAGGGAATAGTCTATTTTTCCACCTCTGCTTCCTACTTTGCTGTCTAGTTCCAATGCTTTTTTCTGATCTGCATATAAAAGTTTTGCATCATATAATATATGACCTATTAAAGTCGATTTTCCATCATCAACGCTTCCACATGTTATAAATTTTAATAAATCCTTCATCTTAAAAATACCCCTCTCTCTTTCTTCTTTCCATACTTCCAGCAGCTTCACTGTCAATTACACGGGTAGTTCTTTCGGAAGAAACTGCGCTTAATGTTTCTTCGATGATTTCGTCTAAAGTATCTGCTTCTGATTCAACTCCTCCTGTTAATGGATAACAGCCAAGAGTTCTGAAACGAACCTTCTTATACTCAACTTTTTCACCTGGACGAAGTTTCATTCTGTCATCATCTACCATGATTATATTTCCATCACGATACACTACTGGTCTTTCCTTTGCAAAATATAAAGATACGATATCAATATTTTCACGTTTTATATACTGCCATATATCTTTTTCAGTCCAGTTTGAAATAGGGAAAACTCTCATGCTTTCACCTTTATTTATCTTTGTATTATAAAGCTTCCAAAGCTCGGGTCTCTGATTTTTAGGATCCCACGCCTGTGCCTCATTTCTAAATGAGAATATTCTTTCCTTTGCACGAGACTTTTCTTCATCTCTTCTTCCTCCACCAAAGGCTGCTGTAAATCCATATTTTTTAAGCCCCTGCTTTAAAGCCTGAGTTTTCATTATATCTGTATAAGCTGATCCATGATCAAATGGATTTATCCCCTGCTTTATACCTTCTTCATTAGAATATACAATCATATCAATTCCAAATTCCTTTGCTTTTCTGTCACGGAATTCTATCATTTCTTTGAATTTCCATGTTGTATCTATATGCATAAATGGAAATGGTGGTTTTTCAGGATAAAATGCCTTCATTGCTAAATGAAGCATTACAGAACTGTCCTTACCTATTGAATAAAGCATTACTGGTTTTTCACATTCTGCTGCTACTTCTCTTATAATATAAATTGCTTCTGCTTCTAATTTATCTAAGTGTGATAATTGACTCATTGTTTTTCCCCCTTGTACTTATTGCTAATATTTATTTGAATCTTTGCTGTTTACATTAATTGTTTCTATCTTTCCATCAGGTCTTTCAATATTCCAATGAATGATATCTCCTTCATATTTAACAGATAATCTGCTTCCTCTTCCTCCAATATCTGCTCCAAGATATAGAGAAACTGCTCCTAATTTACATTCTTTTATGCATGATGAACATCCCCAGCAGTCCCTTGGATATTTAATATATGCCTTATTATTTTCATCAGCTTTTATAAGACTTCCAGGACATACATCTATGCATTTTTTACATCCAATGCATTTTTCCTTATTTATTGCTATGCTCATAAGTTTCTCTCCTTCCTACTAAATCCCTATAAATTATAGTAAGTTTTCCATTAACCGCTTTTGAATTAACATATTTTAAATATTTATCACTTTTTTCCCTATAGTCAAGATTTTCAGCAAAACTATGCCACCTTGTTTCTTTTCTTGCTCTAAGATGAGCTATTAAAGTTTTACATACTGTAAGTCTTTCCTTAAGTTCATATACAAACATTAATTCATGCATATCTTCTGCATTAAGATTATCTGTAAGCTTAATAATTTCATCTATTTTTCTATCTGCAATATCAAGCTGTTTCTCATTATAAGCGTAATTTCTGCTTATTCCTCCTGCATATACATCCATTACCTTCTGCATTGCTTCTTCTAAGTCTTCAATAGTAAATAACGAATCTTTATATGTCAATATATCTTCAGCTTCTTTTACTTTTTTATTTAACAATTCTTCTTCAAATTGTGGTGAAAGTTCATATTCTTCGTTTTCTTCTTTTATCTGCCTTACAGCTTCAAGAGCTGCAATTTCTCCTTCCACAAGAGCACCTGTAACATACTTTTGCGGACATCCTCCTGCAACATCGCCTGCTGCAAAAAGTCCTTTTATTGTGCTTTCTCTTTTTGTATTTACCCAGTATCCGCTTGCTGTATGTCCTCCTACAATGTAAGGTTCTGTTCCTTCAATTTCAACATTTTCCTCACTAGGATTCTTTCCTGATTCTATCCATTTTAAAGTCTGGCTTGGAGCCATATTTAAATAGGCTTTCTTTAAATCCTCATCTTTTTGGTTATCAATTCCTTCAGTTTTTAAATAGCAGGGACCTCTTCCTTCTATATTTTCCATTACAGTTCCATAGACCCTTTCAGATGTTGTAAGTCCATATTTTGTTTCGTAAATCTCACCTTTAGCATTTACCTGTTTTGCTCCTACACCTTGTGCAATAGTTCCAGTAGGGGCTATTGTATCTTTACATCTTAATGCTATAAATCTCATTTCAAATGTTGTCATTTCTGCACCATTTCTTATTCCCATTGCATATCCTGCTCCTGTATTAAATGGAGGATACCACATTTTATGTCTTGAGAAGCCGCTATTATTAGGCTTGTACAGACCAGCTGCACCACCAGTTGAACAGATTACTTTTTTAGCTCTGATTTCATAAAATATATTTTCATTAATGCTGAAAGCAAATGCTCCAAATATCTTATTATCTTTAACAATATAATCAGTCACATTTACATGATTCATTACAGTGACATTTGAAAATTTTTTGACCTGATCAGATAATATAACTTTTATATTTTCACCATTTATTTTTATATTTCTGCTTCCCCTTGCTGCATATTCCCCGTTCTCATCCTTTAAAATAACAAGTCCTTTATCTTCAAGATCCTTAGTTACCTTATTTAAACC
>JBJEJM010000243.1:0-2476 GCA_051878075.1 Clostridium sp.
ACGACAACTTCATATGCCTTTTCTTCTCCAAGATATGAAAATTCCTCAAGCATTTCTTCAGTTGTCCTTAAATATAATGGAGCCTGCTGGTCTGCATCCTTAAATCCCTGTCCTGCTTCTAGTATTCTCCTATATATCTCATCTTCAGGATCCATAAAATGAACATCACCTGTTGCAACAACTAATTTTCCAAGTTTATCAGCAAGGCTTATAATCTTTCTGTTAATTTCTTTTAAATACTCCTTATCTGGAACCTGCCCATTTCTTATTAAATAATCATCATTTCCTAAAGGCTGTATTTCAAGATAATCATAGTCCTTTGCTATATTTTCAATTTCCTCGTCACATTTACCAAGGAGTATTGACTGATAAAGCTCCCCTTCACTGCATGCACTTCCTAATATCAATCCTTCAGAATACTTTTTATACATACTTTTCAATATACGTGGTCTTTTGTAAAAGTAATCCAGATGAGAATATGATACAAGTTTATACAGATTCTTTAGCCCTGTATAATCCTTTGCCAATATTATTGCATGATAAGTCTTTAGTTTTTTGTATGATTCCTTCTTACTTTCTTCATTGCAGGCATATTCTTCTATATCTTCAAGAGTTTCAGCCCCTCTTTCCTTAAGCATATCTATCATAACATTAAATACTTTTACAGTAGTATCAACATCATCAAGAGCTCTATGGGCAACTTCAACCTTTATTCCCAGGTTTTTTGCAATTCTTCCAAGCTTATAGCTCTTATATTCAGGAAACAGATCCTGTGCCAATGTCAGTGTATCTAAATATGTGAAATCAAAATCATATCCTAAAACACGTGCATAATGCTTTAAGAATCCCACATCAAACTCTGCATTATGAGCAACAAGTACGCTGCCATCAATAAATTCAAGCATCTTAGGAAATATCTTATCTATTGTTTCTGCATCACGAACCATATCATCAGTTATATTGGTTACTTCTATTACTCTTGCAGGTATAGGCTTTTCTGGATTTACAAATGTACTGAACTTATCAATTATTTTTCCATCCTTAACTTTCATTATTCCAATTTCAGTTATTTTTTCAAGTCTTGGAGAAAAACCAGTAGTCTCAAGGTCAAAAACACAATAAGTAGTATCAATGCTCTGGCCTTTAATATTCTTTACAGATGGCTTTTTATCAGGAGCAAGATATGCCTCTACCCCATATATTATTTTCATATCTGGATTATCTCTTCCTAGAAGCTTATGTGCCTCTGGAAATGCCTGCACCACTCCATGATCAGTAATTGCAATAGACTTCATTCCCCAGCTCATAGCTCTCTTTATTAAATCTGCTGCACTTGTCATTGCATCCATCTGGCTCATTTTTGTATGCATATGAAGTTCTACTCTCTTAACTTCAGAATTATCCTGCCTTTTTGCTCTCTTGATACCATTTGTTTCAACTATTACATTAGCTATTATTTCGACTTCACCTGAGAATTTGCTGTATCCTGCATTTCCCAGCAGCCTTATTCCTTTTGCTTTTTTTAGTCTAGATATTACGTCATCACTCTGCTCTGGTTTTAAAAATGACTTACAGCTAATTGAACTTGAACCATCATACAAATCAAATGAAACCAATATCTTTCCACTTCTAAGCTCCTTTGTTTCTATATTTGATATTTCTCCTTCTATAGCTACTGCACCTTCATTTGGAGTTATATCAACAATCTTTACTAAGTGTTCTTTTATATTTCCATTGCGTCCTAATATTAAGAATGTATTTTTAATTTTACTGCTGCTCTTTGATTCAGCAGCATTGCTGGCAGTATTATTCTTAGGTAAACTGCCTTCTGTTATCTCTTTAACTTTCTTAGCATATGCTGATGCATTTGATGAAGATGCTTTAATCTCTTTCTGTATAGCCATCATCTGTTCTTTTCTCTTACCTTCATTAATCTTCATAAATTCTTCAGTATCTATATCATCATGAAAATTTATATTGTATGTTATTCCATAAATATGTTTTACAGCCTCTTGAATTTCCATATCAAATTTTAAATCTCTTAAAATATGAGATACTACCATGTTAAAATTAAAATTTATTGCTTTGTCCTTTATTTCATAATTGCAGTTATTTAATGCAGCTTTTAAATATGGATGATTATTTGAAAGAGCATTTAATATATTTTTCAGTTCCTCTTCTATTGGCTTAATTTCTGCTTTTTCAGTATAGTTTATTATTATTTTAGAATCATTTAATCTGAATCTTTCTTTTACGAAATCATTAAGCTCGTTTACTTCATTTATCCCAATATATCTATCAGAACTAACCGTGATTTCTAATATCCTGCTTTTCTTTTTTAAAGCAATTCTATCTACAACAGCCAGGCTTATATTTTCTCCTGTTTCATAGTCACTAAAAATTTCATTTATCCTCTTCATTTATTTCCAAACCTTCCATAATAAATTTTCAGTACCTATTATTATATATTAAATTA
>JBJEJM010000244.1:0-2474 GCA_051878075.1 Clostridium sp.
AAGTCTTTTAATACTTCCTCGTATTACTTCACCTTCTTCAATTGATAAAAAAGCACCTATTTTATTTTGTGATTCTGCTTTCATTAATTCATCAACATTTTTTACTATTTCAATATATGAACTATTTAGTTCTATTTCTTTAATAAATCTATTATATATTTTATTAAATTCATCATAGGAATTAAAATTTAATTTCTGATCTACAAAAATGGCAAATACCTGTCCAAGGCAATTTCCTCTTATAAGCTTATCTATATCAACCTGACATATATTTTTATTTAATTTCAGGTTTTCATAAAATATTCTTCCTGCTGTATCGCAGTGCATATCTATAAACTTCATAAAATGTTTCCTTTCATTTTAATTATAGTAAATAATCGCATATATTCTCTGGACCTCCTGTAATGAATTTTTTAATATAAAGACTGTTTTCCTTATCAACTTCTATTTTCCATTTTACAAGACATATCCTGCCTCCAGTTATCTCTATTGCAGTTATAGCAGATGGAAACACACAGCAGCCATCATTGAAGTAAAGTCCTTTTGATGGTTCTGGAAGCCTGTCATTATGAGTATGGCCACATATTATCATTTTATTTTCTTTCTTAGCAAGCCTTTCTAACATCATATCTACAGCAGTACATTTATCAAAATTACTTGCAGGACTTGTTGGCGCTTTCATACCACCCACTCCTTCCAAAAACCTCCATACATACCGCACTAAAAACCTGCTTATTTTCCAGAATTCACAATTCATTTTATCTACCTGATGTCCATGAAATACAAGAATAGTCTTATTTAATGGTGTATAATTAAGCACTACACATTCATAAAAATTTATTTTAGAATATAATTTAATCATATGTTGTGGAAAACCACTACCCCTACTATTATATATCTTTTCCTGCTTTTCAATAAACTGTGGATTTTTCTTTACCATATCATGATTGCCATAAATCATGTATAACCTGCCTTTATTGTTAAATTTATTTAATATCTTAAAAACATCATCATAATTCTGCGCAATACTCCAAATACTCTTATTCTTCCATAGCTCATCTCCATCTCCCACTTCAATTAGAGTGTAACCTTCATCATAATAATTCTTTAATGCTGCCTTATATATATTTTCATTTAATCTTAGTGAATCTTCATATCCCCCATTTCCTCTATGGGCATCACTTATCAATACTATTTTAGACTTATCATCAAAGTCAATCTTACATCCTTTTCCTTCAAGATCTGATAAAAGATTTCGTTTTGTTACACATGTAACATTCATAAAATCACTCTCTTTTAATGAATTACCTAATATAATATGAATATTATTTTTATGTGTTACAACAAAAAATTAGACCTATGCCCATCTTAAACTCAGCATAAGTCTAATTTTATTTATTATTAAATCTAGTTAACAAATCCTAACAGCTTAAGAACCTCTTCACCTATTTTTCTCTCTGTTCCTTTGTATGGATAACAATGTATATGGATTGCTGGATTAAAATTCAATTCAATTATTCCATATGGTTTATTTTCATCACTAAAATCTTCAAGCATCATATCAACTCCGCATATTTTTGCATTCACTGCTTTTGCACACTGAACAGCAATCTGCTTGAATTTATCTGGTATTTTGTCAGTATAATCAATACTATCTCCACCAGTACTTATATTAGAATTTTCTCTTAAATAAACTATCTCATCTTTAGCAGGGACATAATCAAATGTTTTATTTTGAACTTTTAAGAATAATTCTGCATTCTCATCAAGATTTATTTTTTCAAGCGGAGTAACATAATGATATCCTCTTAATGAATCCATATTCTTGATTTCAACAAGCTCTTTTATTGACTTTATACCATCACCTTTAACATTTGCAGGCACTCTGTGAAGAATTCCCGCCACCTTATCATTTATAACAAGAAATCTATATTCTTTTCCTATTATAAATTCCTCTAAAAGTACTGTATTATCATATTTAAATGCAATCTTTAATGCTTCAATTATACTTTCTTTGTCTGTACCTTCACTGAATATACTTATTCCTGTTCCAAAGTTTGTAGATTTAGGCTTTATTACTATAGCCTTACCTTCATATATTCCTGCTGCACTTATTCCCTCTTCAATAGAGTTAATTTCAATTCCATCTGGAACTTTTATATTATGATCTCTTAAAACCTTCTTAGTTACACTCTTATTTTCCATAATAAGTACACTTATGTATGTATCTTTAGATGTTTTAGTAGCCTGCCTTACATATTCAATCTTTTCATCTTTTTTCAATGATATGAAATTTTCTGCTCTATCCAATACTTCTACTTTTATTCCTCTTTTTATTGATTCCTTCATCAATATTTGTGTTGATAACTCCATATCTTCAAAGCCCTGAAGCTTAAATCTGTTATTGTATGAATCTTTCTTATATTTTTCAGCCAGCTCCATATGAGCATTAATATAACCTTTTTCCTTAACAA
>JBJEJM010000245.1:0-2057 GCA_051878075.1 Clostridium sp.
AATAATAGTATTTTACAAAGGTGAATTTTGGGATATAATTTACATAAGTGATTAGTTTATAACAGAATTTAGATGTATTATACTTAAAGAAAATATATTAAAAATTCTGGAATCTGATACTAAAAATATTTAAAGATTTATTGAAGTATTAAGATATATTTTAAAAATATAACATGTAAGATTATATAAGGAGTGCAAAAAGATGAATAATACACAACAATTGCTAGAATTTATAAATAAGAGTAAGACTGCATTTCAAGGTGCATATGAAATCAAAAATGTGTTAGATCAAAATGGATTTATAGAACTTAAGGAAAGTGATAGTTGGAATTTAAATAAGGGAGATAAATATTATATTATCAAGAATAATTCAGCAGTAATTGCATTTGAAATTGGAAATGGTGAAATCGAGGAAGATGGTTTCAGATTGATTGGAGCCCACACTGATTCTCCTGGCTTTAGAATTAAACCAAATGCTGAAATGAGCGTTGAAGGAACTTATGTCAAGTTAAATACAGAGGTATATGGAGGACCTATATTAAGTACATGGTTAGACAGGCCTTTATCCATTGCAGGAAGAGTTACTTTAAAGAGTAATGATGTATTTAAGCCTGAAACTAGAATTGTGGATATAAATAAGCCAGTATTAATAATTCCTAATTTAGCAATCCATATGAACAGAAGTATTAATGAAGGTTATGAGTTTAACAGACAAAAGGATGTTTTACCTTTACTTGCATTAAAAGATGATGAAGCAGAAAAAGCCTTTGAAAAAGCAGCAAAATCAAATCTTGAAAAAGATGGGTATTTAATAAGTCTTTTAGCAGAATCATTAAATGTTAATGCAAAAGATATTCTTGATTTTGATTTATTTTTATATGAGTATGCAGAAGGTTCTTTGGTTGGATTAAATGAAGAATTAATTTCATGTGGAAGACTAGATGATCTTTGGATGGTATTTGCAGGATTGAAAGCATTAACTGAGAGTTCAGAAATAAAAGCAACCAAAGTCTTAGTGGCATTAGATAATGAAGAAATAGGAAGTCTTACTTCTCAAGGAGCAAATTCTGCAATATTAGAAAATATATTAGAAAGAATAGCTATAGGATTAAATAAAGATAGGGAAGGATTCAGAAGAGCATTATCAAATTCAATTATGATTTCAGCAGATTTAGCACATGCTATACATCCAAATTATACTGAAAAGTGTGATCCTACTAATAAGCCGGTATTAGGAGGTGGACCTGTCCTTAAAATAGCAGCAAGTGGAAGTTACTCAACAGATAGCTATGCATCAGGAATATTTAAGGGTGTATGTGAAAAAGCAGGGGTTCCATGTCAGGTATTTGTTAATAGATCTGATATGAGAGGTGGAACAACAATAGGTCCAATAACTGCAGGAAAATTAAATATACCAGTTATAGATATGGGAGCACCACTTTTAAGCATGCATTCTATAAGAGAACTTGCATCAGTTAAAGATAATGAATATACAATAAAAGCATTTACTGAATTTTTCAGCTAGATTACAAGTTTATATAATTATAATATAGGAAAATTCCAAGGGTTATAATCTCTTGGAATTTTTATTTTTGTTTAAAAACAAGTATGAATAATTTATGTTCAAATAAAAGAAAATATGAATAGTTAAGCAGACAATAAAGGGATATTATACAAAATTAAAGCAAAGTCTGATTATGGAAGGAAGAAAGAACATGAATAAGAAAAAAATAAAAATAGGGATATTAGTAATTTTTATTTTTGTTATTCCAGGGGTTATATCCTATAAATACATTGAGAGACGGTTTGATAATAACAGGAAAACATCTTTTCATAAATGCATAAATATAGTAAATGTATTTGAAGCACCAAAGGATTCACCGTGGTATGTTACTATGAAAGCTGAATATTTTGATGTTATAAAAGATGCAGGATTTGATAGTATAAGACTTCCAATAAGATTTTCAGATTATGTAGATAAAGAGACATATATTTTTGACAAAGAGTTTATTAATGAAATGGATTATTTTATTGATTATGCACTACAGGATAATTTA
>JBJEJM010000245.1:2157-3655 GCA_051878075.1 Clostridium sp.
AAAAATATAGAATGGATTGAAACAGAAGAGGAGAGAGAAATTTTAAAGAATAAATTTGACATAGTTAAAAAGTATTCAATGGAAAATAAAGTTCCTGTATTTTTATGTGAGTTTGGAGTTAACAAAACAGTTCCTGATCCCTATAGGTGGCAGTGGATAAAAGCAGTCAGAGATGAAGCTGATAATTATAATTTTTCGTGGGCTTATTGGGAATTCTGTTCTGATTTTGGAATATATGATTTGGAAACACGAACATGGAGCACAGAATTAAGAGCACTTATACCATTTTGATCTAAAATTTATTTAGGCAGTTATTTAAGATATATGAAAAATATTATTTATTTTAGGAAACCTTAGCAGAATTCTTTTGTATTTTAAGAGTGCTGTGAGAATTATTTTTGTATTTTTGGTAAAAATAACTTTAGCATTAACAGTAATGGCAATGGAAGGAAGTGTTTTTACTTGGGTAAAGATAATTATTATGAACTTAGAAAAAATGTTCTAAGAGAATTGGCAGATGGGTTTTCCTGCATTCATGATAATTTTAAGTATTTTAAAGCTTTAAATAAGAATAATATAAAGATTATTGGAGCAGCTGAATGGCTTCTTGATAATATTTATCTTGTAGAAAAGGAATATAAATGTATAAAGAAAAGTATGCCGATAGAGTATTTTAAAAGTCTTCCTTATGAAAAGGAATATTTGAAATATATAGGCAGCAATTATGATCAAATAGATAATAAAAAAGGGCAAAGTAGAAGTGAAAATCATATTCCTCGTATTTTAATTTTAGCACAGAAATATATTGATGAAAAAAGAAAGCTTGAACTTGATGAATTGATTGCTTTTATAAAAGAGTATGAGGATTGTGAGGAAAATAAAGACAGTATGGATTATACGTTTACCATGGGGGAGCTATGGGCATTTCCCATTATGTTACGTATGGGAATAATAATTAATCTTGCACATTATACTGATAAATTAGTGAGTATTCAAAAGGACATTATAAGAGGAAAAAAATATGCTGAAAAGGTGATTGACTGCATAAATGAAAAAACTGTTGAAGAAGAAATTATGTCAAGTAATAGTGATAATGATATATCACCATTATTTTTAAGAGAGTTTACGAGAGTTTTGCATGAAAACTCTATTGATAATGAAGAAATATATAATTATTCAAAATTAAAATGGGGTATCGATATTGATTATAATAAGTTTAATATAAAAGCAAATATGAAAGAAGAGGTTCTTGAACGAACTATAGGAGAATATATTACATCAATAAGAATTATTGAAGGGGTAAATTGGAAAATATTTTTTGAAAAAACATCTGTTGTTGAAAGGATATTGGAAAATGATCCATTAGATATTTATAAACATATGGACTTTGAATCAAAAGATTACTATAGACATAGTCTTGAAGATATAACAAGAGTAATAGGTGTAAGTGAAGTCAGAGGAGCAATGAATGCATTAGAACTTGCACAAGAAAATATGT
>JBJEJM010000245.1:3755-5855 GCA_051878075.1 Clostridium sp.
TGTAAGCAAAACTGTAAAAGTAAGACTTGTTCCTAAAATTGATTTTAGTTCAGGTGTTCCTGATAAATATAAAACAGTTGTTGTAATACCAGCTATAATAAATTCACAAGAAAAAGTCAAAAAATTAATGAGAAATCTTGAAGTCTATTATTGTGGAAATAATGATAAGAATATATATTTTGCACTTTTAAGTGATTTTGAAGATAATGATGAAGAATATAGTGATAAAGATAAGAAGATAGTAGAGTGTGGATTAGAATGTACATCAAAATTAAATGAAAAGTATGGTAATAAGTTTTTTTTCCTTAGCAGGAAAAGAATTTATAACGAAAAAATGGGTGTTTACATGGGGAGAGAGAGAAAAAGAGGAAAGCTTTTAGAATTTATGGCTCTCTTAAGGGATAATCCAAACAATACATTTGATGTTATAAGTTCTCCAATAGATGAAATAAAAGATTCAAAGTATGTAATTACACTTGATGAAGATACGTTTATGCCACGTGATACAGCTTACAAGTTAATAGGGGCAATGAGTCATATTCTTAATGTTCCAAAAGTAGATAATAACCATATGGTTGTCAGGGGATATAGTATTATGCAGCCTAAGGTAAGCATAAGCATGGAAGCTAAAAATGCTACTAGATTTTCGCAGATTTTTGGAGGGGATAGTGGAGTTGATGGATATTCAACTGCATATTCTGATACATATGAAGATTTATTTGGAGAAGGATCATTTGTAGGCAAGGGAATAATAGATATAGATAATTTTTATACTATTACAACTAAATCAATAGGTGAAAATAAGATATTAAGCCATGATTTGCTTGAAGGCTCATTAACACGATGTGCACTTGTCACAGATGTAGAATTAGTAGATGGATATCCATCTCATTATGAGGGAAGCTGCAAGCGTTTGTACAGATGGACACGAGGAGACTGGCAGCTTATAGGATGGCTGTTTTCTAAGAAAATAAGTACTTTGAATAAGTGGAAGATATTCGATAATTTAAGGAGGAGCCTATTAGCTCCAGGCTTACTTTTGTTATTGATGACATCTATAGTCATATTTAATGGAAATAAACAGATATCATTATTATGCTTTTTGGTATTAATTATGCCACTTGTTTTTACAGTAACAGATTTTGTGGTTACACCTAAAAATAAACTGATGGGAGCTTTTAAAACATTTGAACAGATAGTTTTAATACTCAGTTTTATTCCTTATGAATCGTTATTAATGATAAAAGCAATTGGTATTACATTATTTAGAGTGATTATTTCAAAGAAAAATCTTCTTGAATGGAAAGCATCTCAAATAGCTGACAGATCTTATAGAAATGATTTTGAATCTTATTTAAAGAGAATGTGGATTGGGCCACTTATTGGCATACTTTTCATGACAATTTCTTTAAATAAGTCAATTGGAGTTTCAATTTATACATTATTACCTTCAGCTTTATGGATTTTAAGTCCTTATATTGCATTTTATATAAGCAGAGATTTAAAAGAAGAAAAGGTTGAATTAAATGAAGAAGAAAAAGAATATTTAAGAAAACTTACACGACGTATATATGCTTATTATGATGATTTTGTAAATAAAGAAAATAATTATCTTGCACCTGACAATTATCAGGAAAAACCATTTAAAGGAGTAGCACACAGAACTTCGCCAACTAATATTGGAATGGGACTTATTGCAGATATAGCAGCATATGATATGGGATACATAACTTTAATGGGTTTGGTGGATAAGATAGGGTTAACACTAGATAATATGAATACACTTGAAAAGATTCATGGACATTATTTAAATTGGTATGATACAAGAACAAAAGAACCTTTATATCCACGATATATTTCGACTGTTGATAATGGTAATTTATTAGCAAATCTATGGATATTGAAGGAAACTATGAAGGAATTAAAAACAAAACCTTTAATAAGGATAGAAGAGATTATTTCGATTAATGATATATATAGGATTATAGAAGAAGAGGATTCTAAATTCAAAATAGAATTATTAAATAATATATCAATAAAAGAATATTTACCAATTCTTGAAGGAATTTTAATCAATATGAATTCTATTGATGATAAATT
>JBJEJM010000245.1:5955-11125 GCA_051878075.1 Clostridium sp.
TATTTTCAATTGGATATAACGTAGAAGAAAATTCACTTGGAACGTCATATTATGATCTTTTAGCTTCAGAATGCAGAATAGCATCTTTTGTTGCAATTTCTAAAAATGATGTTCCTAAAAGTCATTGGTTTAACTTAAGCAGAGCTATGACAAATGCATTCCATACCCATAGTCTGGTATCTTGGAGTGGAACTATGTTTGAGTATTTTATGCCATCTTTGATAATGAGAAACTATCCTAAAACTTTATTAGATCAGACATATAAGGGTGTAATAAAAGCTCAGATTGTTTTTGCAAAACAAAAGAAAGTACCATGGGGAATATCAGAATCAGCTTTTTATGAATTTGATGGTGATGAAAATTATCAATATAAAGCTTTTGGAGTTCCGGGATTGGGTTTAAAAAGAGGCCTTGAGGATGAAATTGTAATATCCCCATATTCTACCATAATATCAATCCCTTTTTGTGGGAAAAGGGCAATAGAAAATCTGGTTAAAATTCAAGGGGGAGGAACTTTGGGACGTTATGGATTTATTGAAGCAGTTGATTATACTAAAGCTCGTGAAGATAAATTCATAACAGTGTATGATGTGAATAACTGTGGTAAGAATGTGGATAACTCTGTGAATAATGTGGATAACTATGAAAAAATGGTGGATAAAGTTGTTGAGAAAAATGATGAATCTTCTGAAATATACCTTGTGGATAATGTGGATAATGTAGATAACTTTGTAAAAAAAGATGAAATGCTAGATATATCAACGGTTAAAAGGAACGGTAAAAAACAAAATAATCCACAAATATACACAGAAAAACCTGAAGAGTTTTTAAGGGAAAGTTATCCACAGGATTATGAGGAAATTTATAATGATGGAATAAAGCCTAATAATGTATTCACATATATGGTGCATCATTTAGGAATGTCTATTATGTCATTAGATAATGTTTTAAAAGAAAATATTCTTATAAATAGATTTCATAGAATTCCATCAATTAAGGCATCAGAACTCTTACTTAAGGAAAAAATTCCTAATTATGTTACATTCAGCAGAAATGAAGATTTTTCTATTAAAAACAGATATTTAGAGGGAGAAGTTCTTTCATCAAGAATTTTTAAATCAAAAGAAGGTATGTTTGATGAACAAAAAGTTCTCCTTTTATCAAATGGTGAGTATTCATCAATGATAAATATATGTGGAAGTGGATATTCAAAGAAAAATGATATGATGATATACAGATGGAATGGAAGTAGTACAAATGACAATAGTGGATTATTTTTCTATATAAAAGATTTAAGTTCAAATAATTACTGGAGTTCAACATTTGAGCCATGTAAGACATATGGTGAAAATTATACAGCAGAATTTACACTTGATAAGGCAAAGTTTTCAAGAAATGATGGAGATATAGAAAGTAACATGGAAATGACACTTTCTACAGAGGATGATTTAGAAGTAAGAAAAATAACATTGAATAATAAATCAGATGAGGAAAAAATTATAGAAATAACAAGTTATTGTGAAATAACATTGACAACATTTGCAGCAGACTCTGTCCATCCAGCTTTTTCAAATTTATTTATTCAAACAGAATATGTTGAAAATGAAGAAATTCTTCTAGGAAATAGAAGGGGACGTGTAAAAGGAGCAAAGATTCCATACATTTTTCAGAAGATAATAGTAAATGGAGAACGTGAAGGTGATATAACTTATGAAACTTCAAGATTGAACTTTATAGGAAGGAATAGGGAACTTAAAAATCCAAAAGCTATGGATAATGATATAACTCTTGATAATACTGTAGGAACAGTCCTTGATCCAATATTAAGTATGAGAGTAAGAGTTCGAATTAAGGGTAATGAAAAGAAAGATATATATTTTATTACTGGAACAAGTGATTCAAAAGAAGAAGCTATTGGAGCAGTTCATAAATATAGTAATTCTTCAATGCTTGAAAGGGTATTCGAAAGATATAGCATTGCTATTCAGCTTGAGCTTAAAAATCTTGAAATTAGAAGTATTACAGCAAATATGTTTCAAAATTTAAGTAGCTATATTTTTTATTTACAAAGTGGAAGAGAAGATAGAGAAAATTATATAAAAAATATAAATAAACATCAAAAAGATTTGTGGGCATATGGAATATCAGGAGATTTACCAATAGTGTTTTTGACAATTGAAGATGAAAGCGATATAAATCTTGTATTAAACATGGTTAAATTTTATGCTTATATGAAGATAAAAGGAGTAAAGATTGATTTTGTTATTTATAACAATGAGGAAATTTCATATGATGAACCACTTCAAAAAAGTATATTACAAGTTATAAGAAATTCGAATGTAGATAATAATATTAATAAGGCAGCAGGAATTTTTATATATAATAAGTCTACAATGAGTGAAGAAGTAAAAAATTTCTTGATTGGAATAAGCAGAATATACATAGATTCAAAAAATGGAACATTAGTAGATCACTTTAACAAATGTACAGTTAAGCATGATGAAAGTGATTTTACTGAAAATATGTATTCAAGATTAAATGTATTTAGTGAGATACAGAATGTGGAAGAGAATAATTTAAAGAGAAGTTCATATAGGATAGATATAAAGAATAAATCTGATGATTTAAAAGAGAATAGTGAAATTTCAATTAAAGAAATAGATTTGATTCCATTAAGTATTGATGAAAATGAATCTGATGGGAATGCTATAAATAATAATGATATTAATTATAGTGAATATGATAATGATGTTGATTTTATTAACAGTAATGATTTAATTGAAGGAATGAAAATTAAAAGTTGCAACAATAGTAAAGATATTGATAGCGAATATTCAAGTGACAGCCTGGATTTTTTTAATGGATATGGAGGATTTGATAAAAAGGATAACACATATGTTATAAGACTATCAGATTATAAAAATACTCCAGCACCATGGATTAATGTTGTTTCAAATGCTGATTTTGGATTTCATATTTCAGAGAGTGGATCATCATATACATGGTGCAGAAATTCAAGAGAAAATAAAATTACTCCTTGGAGCAATGATTATATAAGGGATCCAATGGGAGAAGCACTTTATATAAGAGATGATTCTGATGGAAGATATTTTTCTATAACTCCTAAACCAGTAAGAGATGAAGGAGAATATATAATAAAGCATGGATTTGGCTATTCACAGTTTATGCATACTGCATATGGTATAAAGGGAACTATGAAAGTTTTTGCTCCAAAAGATGAAAAGGTTAAACTTCAGATAGTAACCTTAGAAAATTTAAATAATGAAAACCGGGAAATTTCAATATTTTACTATGCAAAACTGGTATTAGGTGTTTATGCATATGAAAGTGAAAGATATATAAGCACTTATAGTGTTAAAAATAATTCTAATGTTGAATATATTGGTGGAAATAATCCTTATAGTGAGTACTTTGGAAATCTCCATGCATATTTAACTATAGCAGGAGGAAAAAATCTTACTGTTTCAGGTGATGCAAAAGAATTTATAGGATTTGGAGGAGAAATTGAAGCTCCTAAAGCTTTGAATTATAAAAACTTGAGTAATAAAACAGGAAGCATATATGATCCATGTTTGAGTGCATGCAGTAAGATAAAATTAAAAGCATATGAGAAGAAGGATGTAGTAATAATATTTGGTCAGGATTTTAAAGAAAATATTCAAGATATGGTTGAAAAGTATAAGGATATAAGTAATGTATATGACGCTTTTGAAAGGGTAAAGGAATATTGGAATAATTTCTTGGGAAATATACAGGTATCTACACCAGATAAATCAATGGATTATATGCTTAATGGGTGGCTTTTATATCAAACATTCAGTTGTAGGTATTTAAGCAGAAGTGCATTTTATCAAAGTGGAGGAGCATATGGATTTAGAGATCAGCTTCAAGATGTAATGGCGCTTGGAGTTGTGGACTCTGAAATACAGAAGGCCCAGATTATTAGGAGTGCATCACGTCAGTATATTGAAGGAGATGTGCAGCACTGGTGGCATCCAGTAATAAATAGTGGAATAAGAACACGATTTAGTGATGACCTTTTATGGCTTCCATATGTTACAGCACAGTATATAAATTCAACAGGAGACTATAGCATTCTTGACATGGAATCTCCTTATCTTGAAGATGAACCTTTAAAAGAAGGTGAAGATGAAAGATATACAATAGTAAATCAATCTTCTAAGATAGGTACGATATATGAACATTGTCAAAAAGCAATAGAAAAGTCGTTAAAGTTTGGAGAACATAATATACCACTTATGGGAAGCGGAGATTGGAACGATGGAATGAGTACTGTTGGAAATAAAGGTAAAGGTGAAAGTGTATGGCTTGGATGGTTCTTATATGATATATTAAATAGTTTTGAAGAAATAGCTGAATATAAAAATGATTTTGATTTATCATCCTATTACAATAAGAATAAGATCTTCATAAAAGATAATCTTGAAAAATATGCATGGGATGGAAACTGGTATAGGAGAGCTTATTTTGATAATGGAAAGCCATTAGGAAGCCGTGAAAATCCAGAGTGCCAGATTGATTCATTAGCTCAAAGCTGGGCTGTAATATCAGGTGCGGAATGTAAAAATAATAAAGACTTATCACAATCTAAAGAATATACAGATAGAGCAGTTGAAGCTATGGAAGCAGTAGAACGAAATCTTATCAAAAAAGATAAGGGTATAATTTTACTTTTAGCACCACCATTTAATAATTCTAATTTAGAACCAGGATATATAAAAGGATATGTGCCAGGTGTGCGGGAAAATGGAGGTCAGTATACTCATGCAGCAGTATGGGTTATATTAGCTCTTACAAAGCTTGGTTTATCTGATAAAGCAGTTAAATATTATAATATGATAAATCCTATAAATCATTCTAAAACTGAATTTGAGTGTATGAAGTATAAAACAGAACCGTATGTAATGAGTGCTGATGTATACCTTAAAGAACCACATGGAGGCAGAGGTGGATGGAGCTGGTATACAGGTGCTTCGGGCTGGATGTACAGAGTTGGTATAGAGAATATCTTAGGTCTTCAGAGAATAAAAGATAAAGGATATGAAATCAAACCTTGTGTTCCAGAACAATGGAATGAATATGAAATCAGATTAAAAAATGAAACAGAAAACTATACAATTAAAGTTAA
>JBJEJM010000246.1:0-3383 GCA_051878075.1 Clostridium sp.
ATGGGATTTGTTTACTACAATCCTATTAGATTTTTTAATTCCAAATAATATTTTAATTATTAGATTAGATGTTTAAGAGCTACTAAATCTAAGAAGCTGATTTTGCCATCATTGTTCACATCAGAATTAGCCAGATTAAGTTCGGATTGTGAAGTGTTGCCAGCATCTATATAAGATTTTAAAATATTAAAATCCATTGAATCAACAAGACCATCATTGTTTATATCACCTTTTAATGCAGGTATGTCAGAACTATTTTTTAAGTCACCATATACAAGCCCTAAACCGTTAGTTGCAATATAAACTCTTCCATAAATATTAGGATCTCCTGATATATCAGCATTTGCGGCACCAAACTGATTTCTGTCATCATTTATTCTTACCCATGTCTTACCAACATCATCTGATCTAAAGAATCCTTTAATACCATTAACTCTTGCATTAGTGTAAATAGCTTGATAGTCAGATCCATCCTTTGCTTTACCAAAGCCTATAGTTTCAGCAGATTCAATATTATCAAGTTTTGTAAATGTTTTTCCTGAATTATTTGAGAAGAATACACCGTCATCCCCGCCTGCAATCCATATGTTACCTTCTTTGTCGGGTACAGCTTTAAATTTTGCAGATTTAGGTAGAGAAGAAGCAGTTTTTGTAAATGTTTCTGCACCATCTGTACTTACATAGAAATCTCCATTTACAAGACCATAGAATTTATTTTTATTAACTCTGTCTGAAATTATCTTAGCACCACTTGGAAGACCATTGCACTTTGACCATGAGTTTCCGTTATCTGTTGTATAATAAGTATTTTGTCCATTTGGAGCCCAGAGAACTTTATTTCCATCAGCAGAAGCAGCAACTGTTCCACCTTTCATATTTGTATTGCCATTTATATAGTTTCCTGTAAACCAGTTTTCTCCACCGTCATATGAAAAACTGATGCTCTTTGCATTCTGGTTACTGCTTGTATCAGCAGAACCAACTCTTACAATAAAGTTATTAGCATTTTGAGCAAAGTCTATTGATTCAGTATTGAAAGTAGGCTGATGCATTTTTTCCGGAGCTTTGTCAAGATCTTTATGTACAAATCCTGCCACATCACCTTCACCAGTAATAACTGAAACATCTTTATATCCAGGGCTTATTAAACATAGTACAGAAGTCTCTTCAATACCATTAGCCATTACTGATATATTAACTTTTTTATCAGTACCCCAGTCAGTAAGATTGTTAGTTCCATAAATTGTAGCACCTGTTCCATATAACATTTTATTCGAATTAAATGGATCTATTGCAACACATCCTGTCATCCATCCAAGTTTTGGCGCAGGTTCTATATCGCTTTGTTTGCCAAAATCAAGCCATTTTGCTTTTGAAATATCTAAAGTATAATTTAATTTTCTATCAGGATATCCATTCCAGTCCCATATAGGAGTCCATGTTTCACCATAATCTGTACTTCTAAAGAATTTTGTATCAGGCCACCATGAATTTAAAGAAGCAACAACTAAAGTCCCAGGATTATTGTTATCTAATGATATACCACCATATCCAAAATAGTTGTTATCTAAATCGCTTGATGGAACTGGGCTAATATTTTTCCATTCTCCAGTTTTGGTATTATATCTCCATACATCTCCCTTTGTTCCATCATATGGTCCACAATCGTTACTATAAGTTATATAAAGATTTCCTTCAGAATCTAATACACCATGTTGTGGAAGGAAGGCTCTGGGTTCAAATTGGTTAGTACTTTCATTTTTCTTAACCCAGCTGTTTTGATTGCTTAAATTTGGCTGACCTTCTAATGGAGCCCATGTTTCTCCAGCGTCATGTGTTACATATATGCTGTTTTCCTTGTCAGCAACACCAACATAAATTGTCTGACATGGCTCATTCTCACCTTTGCTGCTTGTTTTATCAAATACTTCCCATACTACGCCTATTGTATCTTTGAAATAATCATCTATATAATCACCTGTATGGTTAAATGATTCTACTTTATTCCATGTATGACCATAATCAGTACTTTTCCATAGTCCGTTGCCATCTCTTGTGCCTAAGTATAGAATATTATTACAAACAGGATCTATTACAAGACGTTCACCCATACATCTTCCAGGCATATTTCCTCCAAGTTTAAAAGGAAGTTCTGCTTGTTCCCATGAATTACCTTTATCTTTTGATATAAGAATAGAGCCATTATCACTTGTCCAATCATTAGTATAGGTACCAGCTGCAATATATACTCTGTCAGGATCTACAGGATCTGTTGCAAGGCTTTCACAGCCTAAGTCGTTCCAATCATCAGCACTAATAAAATCAGATAATCCTATCCATTGATTCTTTTCTGGATCCCATCTGTATGCACCACCCATATCTGTACGAGCGTATATGAGATCTTTTTCACTTTGGTTGAAAATTATTGCAGGAACATATCCGCCACCTCCTCCAGTACAGGCATGATTCCAAGTGTAAGGACCTTCAAGTACTTTTGAATTTGGGCCAGTACTATTTCCAGCTGCAAATCCATATGAAGAAATAGGGAACATGAAAGAAGTTCCAACTACTACTCCTAGTAATATTGCTATAAATTTTTTTTTCATTATAATACCCCCTTAAAATTACCTACTATATTAATTTATCACATTTTTAAATAATTTGTCTATTTTATTAAAAAAATTTAAAATATTCAAAAAAATCCAAGATTAAAGTAGAATTAAAGTGGCTATTTATTTGTACTATTAGTGTGGTTTCAAATACTTTTTGTAATAAAAATAAATATAGCTTTGATTTATTAAATAAATATTATGACATGAATAAAAATAAGGAATATGAATATTATTATATTACAAAGTTCTTTGGAATTTATTTCTTGGAATATAACAGGAATAATCGTTGAATAAACTGGAGGCTTTTATTAGGTTTATTTAATTACAATTATAAAAAGATATGGAGGAAACAACTGTGAAAAAGAATAATTTTAAAGACAGAGGACAGACTCGAAAGAGACTGTCATATGCTGCTGCTGCTCTTATATTTGTTTTTTCATTACTTATCATGAGACTTTCTTATATAATGATAATAAAGTCACCAGATTATTCTAAAAGAGCAGAAGAACAATGGACAAGTGAAGTAAAAATTGATGCAATAAGAGGAAAAATACTTGATAGAAATGGAAAGGAGCTTGCTGTATCTGCTAATGTTTATAGAGTAGATTTTGATTTAAATTCCATAAAGACATATCTAAGAGCTAAGTTAAGCAGTCTTACACCACAGGAAATAGAACAGAGAAAAAGTGCAGGAATTCCACTCCCTACTGATGAAGAAGGAATAAAAACTGATGATATTGCGCCAGTTATAGCAAATGCTCTTGGTCTTGA
>JBJEJM010000246.1:3483-5873 GCA_051878075.1 Clostridium sp.
AAAGTTGCACAGCAGGCATATGATGAAAATAAGGCAAAAGCAACTTCAGTGCTTATTATGGATCCTAAAACAGGAGAGATACTGGGAATGGCTAATAAGCCTGATTTTAATCCTAATACTCCATTTGAGGGATATGAGAATTTTGAAGGAAATACAGATGCAGAAAAAACAAATAAAATGTGGAGAAACAGGCTTGTAAATGATACATTTGAACCAGGTTCTATATTTAAAGTAGTAACTGCCATTACTGCACTAGAAGAAGGTGTAGCAACAGCTGATACTGATTTCTTCTGTGGTGGTTCAATGGCTGTAGGAGGAATTCATCCAAAATGTTGGAGAACACAGGGACATGGAGCACAAAAATTTCCAGATATAATTAAAAACTCATGTAATGTTGCGTTCATACAACTTGGACAGATGATTGGTAAAGAAAAATTATGTGAATATATAGACAAGTTTGGATTTGGCAAAGTATGTGGGGTTGATCTTCCAGGAGAAGCAAGAGGAATAGTAAAGAAAGTAGATAAGGTAACAGAGGCGGATTTGGCAACTATTTCATTTGGACAGACCAATACTGTAAACTCAGTTCAATATATGGCTGCTTTAAATGCAATAGCAAATGGGGGAACATTGATTCAGCCTCATGTCATGAAAGAAGTTGTTCATGTAGATGATAATGGAAATACAGTTGTGGATGAAACATTTAAGCCAAAGGAAACTACTGTGGCAAGCAAAGAAAAGACTGCAGAATTAAGAAGTTACCTTGAAAGAGTTGTTACAGAGGGTTCTGGTAAAGGGTCATTTATTGAAGGATATCATATTGGAGGAAAGACTGGAACAGCGCAGAAGGTTGAAAATGGTGTGTATTCTGGGAAATATATATCATCATTTGTTGGTATGGCTCCTGTAGATGACCCAAAAGTAACAGTAATGATAACTGTAGATGAACCAAGTAATGGAGCATATTATGCAGGTCAGGTTGCTGCACCAGCAGGAAAAACTCTATTTTCGGATATTTTTAATTACTTAGATGATAAGTTTTCAAGTGAAAACTTGAGTCAGATACCAAGGGATGTAGTAATCCCAGAAGTACGTGGAATGAGTGTAAGTGATGCTAAAAAGATTTTTAAGGAAGCAAAATTAGACTGTCAGATAGAAGGGGAAGGAGATACAATTGTATCTATGAACCCTTATCCAGGATATACAGTAAAGGAAGATTCTAAAATAAATCTTTACACAACAGGTGATGCAAATTATAATAATAATGTTGTAATGCCAGATGTAAGAGGTTATTCTAAAGAAGATGCAAATGAGTTAATAACTAATCTGGGACTTGTGCCGGTTTTTGAAGGTACTGGAATGGTAGAGGAACAAAGTATCAATCAGGGTGAAGTTATAACAAAAGGAACATCAGTTAAGTTAACATTAAGTTTAGATTATAAAGATTAGAACTATGATCATAATGATAAATGCTGGCATGTGGGTGAATCCTCACATGCTATTTTTTAATAAAGTTATAGTAAATAAAAATATTAATAATTATTTATTTGTAAAATAATTGAATAAAAATATATTATAATATTGTGTGACCATAATATTTAAAATAAATGATTATATAAAATAAATATTATAATCAGGAACAGTATTAATTTAACCAGAAATGTAAGAAGGGAGCATCCATATGAATTTAAAAAATATTTTAAATGGGTTAGACTATGAAATTATACAAGGTACTACAGATGTTGAAATAAATAAAATAAATTATGACAGCAGAAAAGTGTGCCAAGGGGATTTATTTGTATGTGTTAAAGGGTATGCAACAGATGGACATAAGTATGCAGGAAAAGCAATAGAAAGTGGTGCTGCAGCAGTCATTGTACAGGATGATATAGATATTAACAACAATGATGCCGTGATAATTAAATGTAAAGATACAAGAAAAGCATTGGCTGTAATTGGTGCAAATTATTATGATAATCCATCAAAGAAGATGAAGATAATAGGAATAACAGGCACTAATGGAAAAACAACAACAGCTTTCATGATAAAAGATATATTAGAAAAAGCACATAAAAAAGTGGGATTGATAGGAACAATTGCAAACTATATATGTGGTGAAAAAATTCATACTGAAAGAACAACACCTGAATCATTAGAGCTTCAGAAGTTATTTGCTGAAATGGTGGATAAAGGCGTTGAATACTGTGTTATGGAAGTATCTTCCCATTCATTAGCACTGGATAGGGTTTATGGAATAAAGTTTGAATGTGGAATATTTACTAATCTTACAAGAGATCATTTAGATTTTCATAAGACATTTGAAAATTATTATGATGCAAAATTTAAATTATTTGAAAGAAGCAGCATAAAATTAATAAATATTGACGATA
>JBJEJM010000246.1:5973-11084 GCA_051878075.1 Clostridium sp.
AGACCACAAATGGGTAAAATAGGAATAGATATAGCAGATATAGCAATAATTACTTCTGATAATCCTAGAAGTGAAGAACCTATGGCTATTATTGAAGATATCAAAGCAGGTATTGATAAAGATAATTATATAGTTATAGAAAACAGACATGATGCAATACAGAAGGCAATTGAAATAGCACAAAAAGGAGATGTTATTGTAATTGCAGGTAAAGGTCATGAAACATATCAAATATTAAAAGATAAAACTATACATTTTGATGAACGAGAAGTTGTAAAAGAAATATTAGATTCAAGAAAGACAAAATAATAGTTAGGGGTGGATGTTTTGGACTTAAATATACAAGAAGTAATTGAAGCTGTAAAAGGTGAAGTTATAGTTAAAAACAATAGCGGAGAATTCAATAAAATCTCAACAGATACAAGAAAAATTGAAAAAAATAATTTATTTTTTGCATTAAAAGGAGAAAACTTTAATGGGAATAATTATGCAGTTTCTGCTATTGAAAAAGGCGCATCTGTTGTAATAGTAGATGAGATAAATTTTAAAAAAGATGAACTGAATAACAAGGGAACTGTAATAAAAGTTAAAAACACCAAGACAGCACTTGGTGATTTAGCTAGATTTTATAGAAAAAAACTCGGAATAAAAGTCGTTGGAATTACAGGATCTACAGGAAAAACATCTACAAAAGATCTTATAGCAGCATTTTTAAGTGGAAAATATAGAGTGTTTAAAACACAAGGAAATTTTAATAATGAAATAGGTCTTCCACTTATGATATTTGAATTAAATAAGGACTATGATATTGCTGTGTTAGAAATGGGAACAAGTAATTTTGGAGAAATTAATACCCTTGCTGGCATAGCGCTTCCTGATATTGCAGCAATAACAAATGTAGGAGTAGCTCATATAGAATATTTAAAGACAAGAGAAAATATACTTAAAGAGAAGATGAGTATTGCAGATTTCTTTAAAGATAACAATCCTCTTGTTATTAATTGTGAAAATGATATGTTAAGTACAGTAAAAGATGAAGATTATGATAAAGCGTGTATTCAAAGAACTGGATATGATAAAAAGTATGATTTATATGCAGAAAATGTAGTTCTTACAAGTGATCAGACTTCATTTGATGCAGTTGCAGATGGAGAAAAATATAGATTTACATTAAACATGGTAGGAGAACATAATGTATTAAATGCATTACTTGGAATACAGATTTCAAGAAATTTTGGACTTACTTTTGAAGAAATGGAAAAGGGACTTGAAAATTTTAAGGCAACTTCTATGAGACTTGAATTCATAAAAAGTAATGTATTCACAATTATAAATGATTCATATAATGCAAATCCTGATTCAATGAAAGCTGCACTTAATGTATTAAAAGGATATACTGGAAAAAGAAAAATTGCAGTTCTAGGAACAATGGGCGAATTAGGTGATCATTCAAAAGCAGCCCACAAGGAAGTTGGAGAATATGCTAAAGGAAAAGCTGATATTTTAATGACAACAGGAATATATAATGACAGCTATAAAGAAGGATTTGGAGAAGGAACTTTAGTATTCGATACTAAAGAACAACTTATAAAAGCATTGATTAACATGATTCAGAAGGATGATACTGTGCTTGTTAAGGCATCTAGAAGTGCGAAATTTGAAGAAATAATAAAAGAATTACAAAATAAATAATACTAAGGAGGTGAACTGTCTGGGGTACAGACAGATTAAAAATGGAGGGAACAGTAAACAGTTTGTTTAGCACGAAATTATTAGCACCATTGGTTATTGCACTTATATTTTCATTAATACTTGGTCCTATATTTATACCTATACTGCACAAGTTGAAATTTGGGCAGAATATAAGAAAAGAAGGACCTAAGAGCCATCAGAAAAAAGCAGGAACACCAACTATGGGTGGTTTAATATTCTTTATTGCTGTAGCAGCTACAATTTTTATTATGGGACCTAAATTAACAGATGAAAAAATGATTATACTATATTCATTTTTAGCATTTGGATTTATAGGATTCTTAGATGATATGTTAAAAATAATTCACAAAGATAACTTAGGCCTAAAAGCTGGCCAGAAGATGATTCTGTTATTGTTATTTTCTGTTGCACTAGCATTTTATGGATATAAAAATGTAGGTACAGAAATACTGATACCTTTTAGTGGCGGATTCAAATTAAACCTTGGAATATTGTATATACCTTTTATAATAGTTTATTATGCAGCAGTAACTAATGCAGTCAATTTAACAGATGGTATTGATGGTCTTGCAACAAGTGTTACAATAGTAGTGTTGACATTTTTCACAATAGTAGCGTATAAAACTCAAAGTCTATCTGGAGAAAATGTTGCAATATTTGCAATAGCTTTATGTGGTGCATTATTAGGATTTTTAAGATACAATGCTTTTCCAGCAAAGATTTTTATGGGGGATACAGGATCTCTAGCATTAGGTGGCGCAATTGGTACAATTGCATTAATGCTTAAGATGGAATTATGGGTAGTTATTGTAGGACTTATGTATGTAATAGAAACATTATCTGTTATAATTCAGGTTACATCATTTAAACTTACTGGTAAAAGAGTATTTAAGATGGCTCCTATACACCATCATTTTGAACAATGCGGATGGAGTGAAGTGAAAATAGTTACAGTATTTTCTTTAGCTACAGCTGTTTTATGCATTATTGGTTTCATAGCTATTTAGTAATTTAGTTTGGAGGATTTATGTATGAAAGTCAGTAGTCCCAAAAAGAGACACAAAAAAATTATGGGGGAAATAGATTATGGCATATTTTATACTGTATTATTGCTTGTAGCAATAGGAACTGTTATGATATATTCAGCAAGTTCGTATTATGCTATGTTTACTTCTGGAGATAGTATGTCCTTTTTGAAGAAACAGTTAATGTTTGTACCTTTAGGGTTTGGCATGATGCTGTTAATGATGGGATTTGATTATCATAAATTAAAGAAGTATTCAGTTGCACTAATATTAGGATGTATACCATTATTAATTGCAGTGTTTTTCTTCCAGGATGTAAATGGTGCTCAAAGATGGATAAGAGTTGGACCTTTAAGTTTTCAGCCATCAGATTTGACAAAATATGCAGTAGTAATATTTTTGGCAATGGGATTAGAAGCAAAAGGTGAAGGAATTAAAAAATTTTGGACTGGAGTAGTTCCTTATTTGTGTATAGCTGGTGTATATGCTCTGCTTATATTAGCAGAAAAAAACTTAAGTATAGCATCAGTAATAATGATAGTTTCATTTATAATGATATTTGTGTCAGGAGCTAAAAACAGGCACTTATTTGGAATTGTTGCACCAGGTATGCTGGTATTAGCTTTAGTAGCAATATTTTCAAGTGACTATAGAAGGGCAAGAATGCTTAATTTCATTAATCCATGGAAAGATGCTGCAGGAAACGGATATCAGCTTATACAATCGTTTTATGCATTGGGTGCAGGTGGTATAACAGGTTTAGGTCTTGGACAGTCTAGACAGAAAACTTTGTATATGCCTGAACCACATAATGATTTTATCTTTTCAATAATAGGTGAAGAACTTGGACTTATCGGATGTTTGTTTATTATTGCTTTATTCTTGATATTCATATGGAGAGGCATAAATGTTGCATTAAAAGCTAAAGATACTTATGGTACACTTTTAGCAGTAGGAATTACATCAGTTATTGCAGTTCAGTGTATTATAAATATTGCAGTTGTAACTGGATCAATGCCAGTAACAGGGGTTCCGCTACCTTTTATTAGTTATGGAGGAACAGCTCTGGTTATAAACATGACAGCTGTGGGAATACTTTTGAATATTTCACGACAAACTGAAGGTAAAAATGAAGTTAAAAGATAAAATATGTATAACTTTTGGAAAAAAGCAAAATAGTTATTTTTATACTACTATTTTGCTTTTTTTATATATTTTATTTTAATTATTAATTAAAATGTAATGAAAATATTAACTTAAAGTGGTATTATTATATAGGTATTACTATAATATAAATCTAATGGATAAAGAAAAATATAAAAATATATTAACAATGTATAATTTCAAAACAGAGTGATAGATTTTATATTCTCAATTTTGAATTAACATAATATTGTAAATTAATAATGAGGCAGAGGTGGTTATAATAAAATCAGCTAAAAAAACAACCAACGAATTTATACTACGTGCAAGAAAAAGAAAACTAATAAGAAAAATTATATTGATGTGTATAATTTTATTTGTAGGTATCATTTTATTTATCACAAAATCAAATGTCTTTATAGTAAAAAAGGTTTCAATACTTGGTAATCCAATTATGAGTGGAGAAGATGTAAAAGAAAAAACAGAAAAATTAATTGGGAAAAATATATTCTTCATAAATAAAAATGATATAGTAAAAACTGCCAAAGAAAATCCATATGTTAATAGTGTTGAAGTAACAAAGTTATATCCAAGACAGATTAACATAAAAATAAATGAGAAGCAGGGAATTTACTGTACTGAGCAAAATGGTCAATATTATATTTTTAATGAGAATGGAATATTTCTTGAAAAAACTGATAGCATAGAAAATAGAAATTTAATTCAGTTAATTGGAGTGAATGATAAATTAGAAACTATAAATTTAGGTGACTGCATAAGTGATAATCAGAGGATAATCAATATTCTAAATTTATTTTATAAAATATCAGATGTTAATCCTAGTAATTATAAAATTGATTATATCGATTTAACTGATCTTATGAATATAAATATATATATTGGAGATGTTGAAGGAAGATTAGGAACTGATGAAAATATACCTGATAAGATGAATAAATTAATCCATATTATTGAAAACCCTGAAATAGACATAAAAAAAGGATATGTAGATGTTGGATTTAATGGTTCGCCAGTTTATTATAAAGAAGAAGGGAAAATAGAAAATGAAGGTGTCTAAATCACAAATATTTATAGCAATTGTTTGTGCAGTACTGGGATTTTTACTATCATATCAATTTAAGGTGCTATCAAAAAATTCTAGTAGTATTGGAAGTTATGATCAAAGTGATATTATTTCTGAAATAGAAAATTTAAGAAAAGAAAAAGAAG
>JBJEJM010000247.1:0-2450 GCA_051878075.1 Clostridium sp.
TAAGCTGTTTAACATAAATTAATATTAGTAGTAAATATTAATAATTAATAAATAGAAAAACATTTAATTGTTTTATGAGAATTTTATGATATAATTGATAAGAATTATATAAATTAACATATATAGATATTTAAAAGAAATGGAGGAAAAAGATGAGGACAAGAGCAGAAATGAAAAAAGATGCAAAATCACAGCTGAAAGGAAATAAAGGAAAAGCAGCATTATTAGTTTTAATAACAGGTGCAATTTCATTTATTCCTAATGTATATAACTTTATTATGGGCAATGAGATATTAAGTTATATTTTACAAGTCGCAGTTATAATATATAGCTCACTGTTAGCTGTTGGGGCTTTTTTATTCTATTCGGCAATAAGAGACCGAAAGGAAGCAACTGTTGATATGTTGTTTTCAGGAAGTGAACACTACGTTAAAGTATTCTGTGTCAGCTTATTAGCTGGAATTATAACATTTGTAGGAATGATTTTATTAATTATACCAGGTATTATATTTTCATTAATGTATTCTCAAGCAGTATATATCTGCATTGATAATCCTGAAATAGGTGTTATTGAAGCTCTAAAGACTTCAAGACTTGCAATGAAGGGATATAAAGGTAAATTATTTGTCTTAAATCTTAGCTTTATTGGATGGGCATTGCTTTCAATATTAACACTAGGAATATTATTTCTTTATGTTACACCATACATGCAGCTTACATTAGTTAACTTTTATTCTGATTTAATGGCAGATTATAAACTAAATGGAGCAGCAGCATAATATAAAATTAAAAGCAGCATATCTATGCTGCTTTTAATTTTATAAATATATGCTTTTAAAATAGATATTGAGGTGAATGGAAAGGTATGAAGGATTTTTTAGATTTAGTAAACAGACGTCAGAGTTGTAGAAATTATCTGGATAAGCCAGTAGAAAAAGAAAAACTAATTAAATGCATGGAAGCAGCAAGGGTAGCACCTTCAGCATGTAACAGCCAGCCATGGCATTTTATAATTGTAAATAATAAGGACTTATCAGCAAAGGTTTCAGAATGTATCAGGGATAGTATAATGAATAAATTTACAAAGGAATGTCATACATTCATAATTGCAGTTGAAGAAAGCGGCAATATTACAAGCAGAGCTGGAGAACTTATAAAAAAACAGGATTTTAGAGCAACTGATGTTGCTATTGCTTGTGAGCATATATGTCTTATGGCAGAAGAATTAGGACTTGGTACATGTATTTTAGGATGGTTTAATGAAAAAGCAATTAAAAAGCTGCTTAATATAAGAAAAGATAAAAGAGTAAGGCTTATAATATCTGTGGGATATCCAGCAGATAATAAAATAAGAAACAAAGTCAGGAAAGATCTAAATGATATATATACAATCTATGAGTAATGTTTTTTGAATTTCTCTTTTAAAATATTTCTTTTGAGTTCAAGTAAGAATATAGGAAAATATAATTATAAGTAAAATATTGACAAGTATTATAAGGTGGTATATACTGTAAAATAAATCATATAAAAATAGTATGAATTAAAATTAATGGGGAATATAATATAGTATAATTTAAAAAATTACTATACTGATGAGTAATATGACAAGGTAATATTTAATCAAAAAATTTAGAAACAAAAGTAAGAGGAGAGGAGTTTAAAACTATGAAGCCGGTAATAGGAATAACATCATATATAAGAAAAGATGAATTTAGAAATTATCTGCAGGTTGGATATGAGTATGTAGAAAAGGTTGAAAAAGCAAATGGTATACCAATGATTTTACCAGTGCTTCAGAATTATGATAAGGAAGACCTTACAAGATTTATTGATTCAGTAGATGGTATTATATTTACTGGAGGATGTAATGTAGAGGCTGTATGGTATGGCGAAACTCCTTTATTCAAAGAAACAGAAGAAGATGGACTCAGAAATTACTTTGAAAGGGATCTGTTTATAGAGGCAAAGAATAGTAAAAAGCCTATTCTGGGTGTATGCAGAGGCTGTCAGCTCATTAATGTAATGCAGGGAGGAAGCCTTATTCAAAATATAAATAAACAGCTGAATACAGAAGTCTATCATAAAGGAGAAGGCTGCAAAATCAATGAAAAACTTCATAAAGTCACATTAGCAGAAAATTCATTTCTTAAAAATGCATATAATGAAGAAGAAGTTCATGTAAATTCATTTCATGAACAGTGTATTAAAAATATAGGATCAAATTTGAAAGTTACAGCAAAGTGCTGTGAAGATGGAATTATTGAAGGAATTGAATATGATGGTGATTTTTATATGGGAGGAGTTCAATGGCATCCAGAAGGTTTGGATGATCAGATAAAATTATTTGAAAAATTTATAAAGATATGCTCTAAAAAAGAAAATATACCAGTTTAATGATTTTATGGATGATAGATTACATTCTATAAAATCATTAAACTAAAAATAATATA
>JBJEJM010000248.1:0-4815 GCA_051878075.1 Clostridium sp.
AAATTAAAAAATATGAATTTGAAAATAAGCAGTATCTAGAAAATATTTCAGATTTACAAAATCAGATTAATTCATTAAAAACTGAACTCGATAAAGAAAAATGTAGAATTAAGCAGAATAATAGTCATCATGATGATGAACTTCAAATTAATTTCGATGCTATAGAAAAAGATAATTTTATAAATAATATAAGTGAAACTGATATTTTAAGCTTAAATCCAATGGAAGCTATGAATTTGTTGTATAAGTTTGTCGGAGAGGCTAAGAAAATTATTAGGTAAAATTGGGTATATTGCTATAATTTGTTTATTGACTTTATAAAAAATTAGTTGTATTATATTTTATGCATACGAAGGGTTATACATTACTTAACTATATGAACAGGATAATACATCAGTGTCCAGATGATGTATTATCCTGTTTTACTTTTTCTGTTCTGATTTTTTCAGATGACTTCTGATTTGTGAATAAAATAAATTATAATAAAATTTATTTATATAAGGAATACTAAATAAGATCAGTAATATAATTTATACTTGAAAGAAGTGAATTTTATGTTTAATGTATCATGGGTTGAATATATAGGATATGCAGCATCAATATTAGTAGGCATATCCATGTTCATGAAAAACATCATAAAACTCAGATTTATTAATTTAATAGGCTGTATATTTTTTGTTGTCTATGGTTTTATAATAAAAGCTTATCCTGTTGCTATTGTTAATTTAATAATATCTTTTACTAATATATATTACATATATAAATTCACAAAAGATAAATAACATATTAATCTATAATATTTAAAAATCAACTATAACTCAGCTATGTAGAGTTAAGAGAAACTTCAAAATCAACTTATTTTTATATAATTTTGAGCATATTTGGATTATTTTGTTAAATTTATACATTTAACATTTAAATTCTTAGTATTAAAATATAGGTAAGAGTTATATAGAGATAGGGGGATGACTTCAATGAATAACATTATACTCTATTCTAATAAAGATGTACCACAATACTTATATGATAACTGTGGAAAATGCAGCAGCCTTTTTAGTATAAGCTTATGCTCAAAACATAATAGAGGGTGCTGCTGGTATTTTCCTAAGTTCACATTGTATGAAATTCATAAGATGGTCAAATCTGAAAAAGGACTAGCTGTCTTGAATAGGATTTTAAAACTTCCAAAGGTTGAAATCTTTAATTATTACATACATGCAATAGGATATTTTGATGAATCATCATATAAAAAATTCTTAAAAAGTAAAAAATCAAGAAATTATAAAGTACATGATAAAAGTATGTTTTTCAGGGAATGTCCTTTTGTTAAAGAAGGATGTGGATGTACCATAGATCCTCAATACAGAAGTTATATATGTAATCTTTTTATTTGTGATGAGGTTTTAGAAAAAGTTAAGGATAATCCTGATTATGATTCATACATTAAAGAAAGAGAAAATTTTGTTAGATGGATAGACTGGGAGAATACATCAATTCAAATGATGCTGGAAGAACAAAATCTTAACTTAATTCATCATATGGACAAGGTTATTGAAATCTTAAAAGAACTACCTTTTGAACATTATGAATTTCCAGAATTAAATCCAATCAAAGAAAAAGACTTAATTTTAAATATATAAAATAATAATGAAAAGGTATGATTAATATATTTTGATTATGCCTTTTTTATATTTGATATTTTAAAATTTATAATTAATTATTTTCAAGGTAAACATTTACATTGTGCTTAACCAGTGCTATAATATAAATATAAAATATATTTTTACTTGTTCAAAAATATAATTTCAAACCCATCTATTAATATTCACATATTATGGTCTTAACTTATTTATAAAAGCATGAAACAGAGAAGATCTGTTGCCATGCTTATTTTTTTGAATATCATCTAATATCATCTTTTTCAATATTCTTATTTTTTTCAAGAAGTTCACTCAAAAGCTCAATATGGTATTTTTCATCTATTATTATTCTTCTTAAAATTTCTTTTATATATTTATCGTCGATTAATTTAATATGTTCTTCATATTGTCTTATAGCCTTATATTCATTATTAATATCCAACAGAATCATATTGACAAAATTAGTACCATAATTAACAAATTTAGATGTCCATATAGAGCATGAATCATTCTTCACATAACTGTAATTTAAAGCACCTCCAAGAAGCACGATAAGTTTTCCAATGATCTGTAAATGCATCATTTCAGTCTGTGCTATTGATGAAAGTACTTTATGTGCATTATTATACTTATTGAACATACGTATTTCATGATTAGTATATTGTGCTATAGTGCTGAACTCAGAAATCTCTCCACTAAAATCATTGCACAATATCTGTGCATATTCTTGATTTTCTTTTTGAACCTGTATTTTGGGATAATTAATATTTGATTGCACAGTAAATGTACTATTCCTTAAATTTTTCTCTTGAATTTTATTTGATAGGCTATTTATTAAATCCTGCTCCTTTTTATAGATTCCAGAAATATGTGGTGTCTTATACTGTGTTATGATTTTAAGAGACTTGTCACGTCGTCTATGCTTACTCATATTTAAAACTCCTTAAATATACATCTCATATTTAATATATAGTTTAACTCTGAAAAATGCCACTATTTATTTCAAGAACATGGTTTATATTTAATTTTATAAAAAAATATGAATAAATATACATTTTTGTGATTATGATTTATAATATAAACATGAGCTGAAATGAAAGGAAGAGTATTATGCTAGATATTAATTACAAATATATAAATTATAAAAATACAATTTTTATTCAAGTATCAAATCTAAGATATGATGTATTATTTAAACCTTATGGCAAAATAAAAAAATATGTATATGACAAGTTAGACCCTAAAAGCTTCCATCTTACAGCACTTTTAAATAACAGAGTAATAGCTTATTCACGATTAACTTTAGTAGATTGTAAAAATAGCATAGGCAAAATTTCAAATGTGGCTGTTGCACATGAATACAGCAGTATGGGAATAGGACATAATATGTTGAAAATCCACATACAAAAAGCATCAGAATTGGGAATGAAATATCTTTTTCTTGATGCCCGTAAAGAAACTATTAATTTTTATAGAAAATCGGGATTTGAACCTGAAGGAGATGTATTTATATCTAATAAGAGTGGATTGCCTCTTCAGACAATGTCTTTAAAACTTATATAAAATAAATTAAAAGCAAAATGATTAATTTATAGCAAATAAAATCATTTTGCTTTTATTTGTTATTGAGTGGTAAACTATTATATAATACATTTGTTATATAATATGATTTTACTATTAATTGAATGGAGGATAGTAGTTTGTATTTATGAAAAGAATAAATATATTAAATGAAGATACTGCTAATAAGATTGCTGCAGGAGAAGTTGTTGAAAGACCTTCATCTGTAGTAAAGGAATTAGTTGAAAATTCAATAGATGCTAATGCGAAAAATATAACTATAGAAATTGAAGAGGGTGGAAGTTCCCTTATAAGAATAATAGATGACGGTGATGGAATATATAAGGATGATATACATAAAGCCTTTCTGCCACATGCTACAAGCAAAATAATGAATTCAGAGGATATATACAGTATAAATACTCTTGGATTTAGAGGTGAGGCACTTCCTTCAATAGCGTCTGTAGCAAAAGTAAATTTGAAATCTAAGATAGAGGATTCTGAATATGGCTATGAAATAACAATAGAAGGCGGAAAATTCGGAGAAGTATCTGAATGTGGTACAAATAAGGGAACTATAATAGAAGTGCGTGATTTATTTTTTAATGTACCAGCAAGAAAAAAATTCTTAAAGTCTACTTCTAAGGAAAGCTCATTAATAAATGATATAATTACAAGAATATCTATAGCTAATCCAGATATAAGTTTCAAGCTGTTTAACAATCATAAAAAAGTAATACATACTTTTGGAAACAATGATATTAAAGAGACATTAAGGACTATCTACGGAAAGACAATAACAGATAATATTATTTATTTTGAAGATACAAGTGATTTAGCTACAGTCTATGGATATATAGGTAAAGAAGAAATTGCAAGAGGTTCTAGAAATAATCAAAGTATCTTTGTAAATAAAAGATATATTAAAAATAAGAGCCTGGCTGTTGCTGTAGAACAGGCATTTAAGTCTTTTGCTACTGTAAACAAATTTCCCTTCTTTGTTCTATTCATTGAGATTTATCCTGAATATGTAGATGTAAACATACACCCTACAAAAGCTGAAATAAAATTTAATGATGAGAGAATGATTTTTAAGAAAATATTTGGAGCAGTACATAATGCCTTAAAGAATTATGTCTTTGATTCATTTGTTGTTAAAGAAGAACCAAAAAAACAGGAAACTGTTCAGCCATCTTTTGAAGAAATAACATTTAAAATAAAGCAGGAAGAAGAAAAAGTTAAACTTGCTCATAATGCTGCCAAAGAATTATTAAATAGTGGTGTTAGTTTAAAAGCAGAAAAAGATGTCAATGATAATAATATATCTTCAATAAAAATGGATAATTCATATATTGATACAAAAAAAGAATCACCTTTAGGTATGAATTCAGAATGTAAAAAAGAAACTATAAGTATTCCTGTTGATTTGCAGAGTAATCATGATATTTCTGAGGAAAATAAAAGTGATGATACTATTGTTTCTCACGATTCTTTACATTTAGAAGAAAACAATTGTAATTCTTATGATTCCATAAAAGAAAGTGAAAATAGTGAATATAATAGTATTAATACATCAATTATATCAAAAGATAATTCAAAACCTGAATATAATAAA
>JBJEJM010000248.1:4915-11031 GCA_051878075.1 Clostridium sp.
TAGTATTAATACATCAATTATATCAAAAGATAATTCAAAACCTGAATATAATAAATCTGAATATAATAAATCTGAATCAGAAACTAGAACTGCCAAATTCCCACCAATAACAATAATAGGTCAGTATAATAAAACTTATATTTTAGGTGAATACAGCGGCACTTTATATATGATTGACCAGCATGCTGCACATGAAAAGATATATTTTGAAAAATATTTACATGATATAGAATGTGGAGATATTATTGTTCAGCCTCTTATGATACCTTGCGTTCTAGATCTTACAGCAGATGATTATTCATATTTTGAAGAAAACAAAGATGTCTTCAAGCAGGCTGGATTTATGCTGGAAGAATTCGGTGGAACATCAGTTGCTTTAAAAGAAGTTCCATACTTTTTAGGAAAACTTGATGCCAAAAAGCTATTTTTAGATATACTTGATAATCTGAAAAACCTAGGCAGTGGAAAGACTAGTGAAGTGAAGCATCTTGCAATTGCAACCAAAGCATGTAAATCAGCTGTTAAGGGTAATGATGAACTTCAGTTAAATGAAATGGTTAAATTGGTTGAGGAACTTCGATATATTGATGATCCTTTTCATTGTCCACATGGAAGACCAGTAATAATTAAATTTACCAGCACAGATATAGATAAAAAATTTAAAAGAATTGTGTAATTAACTAAATAATAGATATGTAGTTTGGAGAGGAAACATTTATGAAACAGAAATTATTAGTTATAGGAGGTCCTACTGCTGTAGGGAAAACTGAACTTTCTATAAAACTTGCCAAAGAATTAAATGGTGAAATAATATCAGCAGATTCTATGCAGATATATAAGCATATGGATATAGGATCTGCCAAAATTACAAAAGAAGAAATGGATGGTGTAAGACATCACTTGATTGATGTAATTGAACCAGATGTTCCTTTTTCAGTAGCAGATTTTAAAGAATATGGTGATAAAGCTATAAAAGACATATTGGATAGAGAAAAGTTTCCTATCATAGCAGGAGGAACTGGATTATATATTAATTCATTGACATGCAACATGACATTTACTGAAGCTGAAAAAGATGAAGAATATAGAAATTATCTTGAAAAGCTATGTGATGAAAAAGGAAATTTCTATGTTCATGAAATGCTTAAAGATATAGATCCAATAAGCTATAAAGAAATCCATGCAAACAATAGAAAAAGAGTCATAAGAGCATTAGAGGTATATAAATTAACAGGAAAGCCTTTTAGTTCTTATAATGCTGGTGATGATTTTTATAAGAGTGATTATGATATCTATTATTATGTTCTTACTATGAATAGGGAAAAACTATATGAGAGAATCAATAAGAGAGTAGACATTATGATGGAAAATGGACTATTAGATGAGTGCATAAAATTAAAGTCAATGGGGTATACTTCAGATATGCAGTCGATGCAGGGTATAGGATATAAAGAAATTTTATACTATTTAGAAGGCCATATTTCATTAGAAGATGCTATAAATATGATAAAACAAGGGTCACGTAACTATGCTAAAAGACAATTAACATGGTTCAGGCGTGATAAAAGATGCGTATTTCTAGATAAAGATTTTTTAACTGATGAAGAAATTCTAAATAAAATTCTTAATGACATAAGAAATAACTAGGGTTATAATATAATTATAACTGAGAATACATTATGGGAGGTGTTGTATTTGGTCACTAAAGCAGTAAATAACATTCAAGATATTTTCCTTAACAATGCACGAAAAACTAAAACTAATTTAACAATTCATTTATTAAATGGTTTTCAAATAAAAGGAATTGTTAAAGGGTTTGATAACTTTACAGTTATTTTGGAATGTGATGATAAAAATATGATGTTAATATACAAACATTCAATTTCGACAATAACACCTGAAAAACCAATATCATTCAGCAACGTTTAAGTGCTGAATAAAGTAATTAATAAATAGGTACATAATGTGCCTATTTATTTTAATTTACTTCTATATATAAATTTTAACTTTGTAAAAAATCATACATAGTATTATAATATATAGGAATTTAGATTATTAATATTCAATTAGGAAGATTTTAAAATACATAAAAGGAGAAAAATAATGTTAAAAAAGACAGAAGAGTTTTTAATTAATCATTACAATATTAACAGCAAGACTTTTGACATATATAGACAGGCTCTTGAAGATATTGATGATCAATTAAAAGAATATGATAAAATTAGAGAATACAATCAGCTTAAAGTTTTAAATGCATTCCAAAAAGAACACATAAGTGAGGCTCACTTTACTAATACAACTGGTTATGGACTGGATGACTTAGGAAGAGATGCATTAGACAGAGTTTATGCAAGAGTATTTAATTCAGAAGCAGCAATTGTAAGACCTCATATAGTAAGTGGTACTCATGCTATAGGATGTGCTATTGCAGGTAATACAAGACCAGGAGATAAAATATTATGTGTATCTGGTACACCATATGATACATTGCTTGGAGTTTTAGGATTATCTAAAAAGAAGAATCCTGGTTCATTAGATGAATATGGAATAACAACTGAAATCATAGATTTAGATGAAGAGGGAAAATTCAGATTTGATGCAATAAAGGAAGCCTTAGCTGCTGATAAAAGCATAAAACTTATACATATTCAAAGAAGTACTGGATATGCTTCAAGAAAATCTTTCTTAGTATCTCAAATTGCAGAAGTTATATCACATATAAGGGAAGTAAGAAAAGATGTAATAATATTTGTTGATAACTGCTATGGTGAATTTGTAGAAACAGTTGAGCCTACTGATTTTGGAGCAGATATTATGGCTGGTTCACTTATGAAAAACATTGGTGGTGGAATAGCTCTTGGCGGTGGATACATAGTAGGTAAGAAAGAATATGTTGAAGCTGCTGCAAACAGAATGACTGTACCAGGTGTAGGTGGAGAATATGGAGCAACTTATGGACTTATGAGAAGTTTATTCCAAGGTTTATTCTCAGCACCTCATGTTACTATGGAAGCAGTTAAAACTGCTATATTTACAGCTAGATTAATGGAAATTGCAGGATTCAAGGTATTCCCATCATCAAAAGATAAGAGAACAGATATTATACAGGCAATAGAATTCGGTGATCCAGATAAGCTTATAAACTTCTGTAGTGGTATTCAGGCAGGTTCTCCAATTGATGCATTTGCTGTATGTGAGCCTTGGGCTATGCCAGGATATGATAATGAAATTGTAATGGCAGCAGGAGCATTCATTTCAGGATCTACAATTGAATTATCAGCTGATGGCCCTATAAGAGAACCATATATAGCTTATATGCAAGGTGGTTTAAACTTTGACCATGGTAAAATAGGAGTTCTTATTGGATTAGATAAAGCATTGCATAGTTAATTGTAAGTTTTGATTAGATAAGCATTATCTATTTAATTGTAAGCTTTTTAGTCATATTAGTCGTATATAATAGTAAAGTACCCAGCATCATCTCGTTTGATACTGGGTACTTTTTAATATGCTCTAAATATTCCTACAAGTTTTCCAAGAATAGAGCAGTTATCTACTATTATTGGATCCATAGTGTCATTTTCAGGCTGAAGTCTTATATGATCTTTTTCTTTAAAGAATCTCTTTATTGTAGCACTATCATCAATTAATGCTACTACAATATCTCCATTAGCAGCATCGTTGCATCTTTCAATAATAGCTAAATCTTTGTCATTTATTCCTGCTTTTATCATACTTTCGCCAGAAACTTTTAACATGAATAGTTCGTTATCATGTTTTATAAAATCAAGAGGTAATGAAAAAGTATCTTCTACGTTCTCAGTAGCTAATATTGGGAGACCAGCTGTTATTTTACCTACTATAGGAATAGAAACCATTTCTTTTTTAGGAGTAGATAATTCAGCTATTTCTAAAGCTCTTGGCTTAGAAGGATCTCTTTTAATAAGTCCCTTTTTTTCTAGTCTTTTTAAATGTCCATGAACTGTTGATGTAGATTTTAATGAAACTGCTTCACATATTTCTCTAACTGAAGGTGGATAACCTTTGTTTTCTGTGTAGGTTTTTAAAAATTCGTATATCTCTGATTGTTTATCTTTTCCGTCGCCCATTGCACACACCTCGCTATTCTTAGTCATATTATATCATATAATCATACCCATAGCAAACCTATGTTCTATTTATATTAAAAGTCAATAATAAAAACAAAAATTACACATTTACTTAATTATAATATGATGTTATACTATTTCAGGTTTAAAACATAAAATGAATGATAGATGATTATTCTGTCTTTTATATAGTATCCATATTAGAAAACTTTAAACAATTTATACAAAAGAATTTGAAAGGAACAGGTGGTTATGGTGATTACAATAGGCGCAATGATTGGTGCTGGTAAATCTAGTTTAGCCAAAATAATAGGAGAGCATTTTAATACAGAAGTCTTTTATGAAAGTGTAGATAATAATCCAATATTACCTTTATTCTATACTGCAAGCGAAGAAGAAATACAGCAGAAAAGATATCCATTTTTACTTCAGCTGTGGTTTTTAAATACAAGATTCAAGAGTATAAAACAGGCATTATATGATAATAATAATGTACTAGATAGAAGCATATATGAAGATCAGTATTTTGCAAAGATAAATAATGAACTAGGAAGAATATCGGATTTAGAATATAATCTATATACTGAATTATTAGACAACATGCTTGAAGAATTAGATGAACTTCCTAAAAAAGCTCCTGATTTAATGATTTACTTAACTGGAAGCTTTGAAACTATATTAAAGAGAATTAAAAATCGTGGCAGAGATTATGAAATGGATGATAGTTTAGTAGATTACTATAAACTTCTATGGTCAGGGTATGATGAATGGATATACAAACATTATAATGCTTCTGAAGTGCTTACTATCAACATAGATAAATATGATTATGTTAATAATGAAGATGATAAAAAAGAAGTATTAAGACTTATTGAAGAAAAGCTTAATGAAATTAGAAATGTTACTAAATAATATATATCTAAAATTTATTATAGAATTATAATATGATTTTAGTATAGAGTAGTTGCTTTAATAAAAAATATTACTGGAAATTAGAGTTTAATTCCAGTAATATTTTTTATTATTTAAAAATAGTTTTCATTTTATATCATAAAAAATAAACAAAAAATCAGATATTATATCAATTATCTTGAATATATGTAAATATTTACTTTTATTCAATTGAAAGTTATATAATATATATAATCATAATAATATGTTATTAATTATATACGCATCATATAGGAGGGAAGAATTTATGATTTATGATTCAATAAAAGGCAATGGAAAAAGTGATATACTATTATTATTTGTACACGGATCAGGCTGTAATAAAAAATTTTTAAGATATTTAGCAGAGCAATTTCCTAATTATGATAGATTATTAGTGGACTTGCCTGGTCATGGTGATGATAAGAGTACAGACTATTCATATAAAAATTACATTAATTCATTAGTAGATTTTATAGGAGAATACAATGATAGAAAGGTTGTCGTTCTTGGACATTCATTAGGCGGTACATTGACTATAGATATAGCCAGCAGAAATTTACAAAATGTTATTGCTGCAGTATCCTTAAGTGGTGGAGCATCATTTCCAGATATGATTAAGGAGGATTTCATGAACTTAATACATGAAGGCAAGTGTCCTCCTGAATGTTTGATACCTTATGCAGATTTACAATACCCACAAGTGGTAAAAGCTATGGAAACTATAGAGCCAGAACATGTCATAGTAAATGATTTCTTAATTGACGAAAAAGTAGATATAACTTCTCAATTAGAAGATATTAAAACACCTCTTTTATTGGTAACAGGTGGAGATGATACATTAGTTAAATATGAATACTCACATTTAGTATATTTAAAAGCTAGGAAGTATTCAACTCTTTTAGCTATACCAGGATTTAAGCATATGTTATGTCTGGCTTGTAATGATGTAATTGTACCTGCATTAGAAAAATTTATAGCTCATAATTCACACGCAGAATAAACTTGTCATAATAAATCTTTCTGTATATTTGATTTTTAAAATTATTTTTGATATAATTTTAAGATGACTTTATT
>JBJEJM010000249.1:0-2431 GCA_051878075.1 Clostridium sp.
ATCTGTTGATTCCTTAAACTCTTCTGTTTCCTCATGCACTTGCTCTTGAACACTTTCTATTACTGTTCCATTCTCTTCTATTTCATTACTGTTATCTAAATTACACCCAGTAAGCAAACTTAATCCAGCAATTAAAGATATCAAAATTATTTTTTTCTTCATATGTTACCTCTTATCTACTTTAAAAATAAATATATCTCATTAGAATTTTAACATTAACTAAATTCTAATGAGATGATTATACAATAATTTAAAAATTTTATGCATAATTCTGCTTGAATAGTTTATAGTTTATTTCCTTTTTTTAAGTGCATCCACAACTAAAATATCCGCAGGAATCCATTGCTGATTTTCTAACTCATCATATGAAATCCACTTAGCATCATTATGAGCATTTAAATGAAGTATACCTCCAGATATTTGACATACATAACAATGCATAGTTAAATGAAAATTAGAATAATCATAATCAACCGTTGTCAGATATTCTAATTCATTTATATCAAGCTCTAATTCTTCTTTTATTTCACGATGAAGTGCCTCTTCTCTTGATTCTCCCTACTCAATTTTCCCACCTGGAAATTCCCACATATCAATGAATTCTCCATACCCTCTGCGTGTAATGAAGATTTTATCTTCTTTTTTTATTATAGCTGCAACAACTTCTACTACTTTCATTGTTTATTTTCAGTGAGATCAAATGATTTCCCACCAATTCCTCCTTTTTTATTTAATTATAACTCATATTTTCTGTTTTTATATATTTGCCATTCTTTTTGCTAATTTTACAAAAACTTCTTCATTAATATACATTTTTGTTATATAATGTATATTGTGGTTATAAATTGTAACACTTTAAGAAATTCAGAGGGGGAATTTAAATTGAAAAATAAAAAAAACATATCAAAAAGTAGATGTATGTCAAAAAAATTAAAACAACAAGTTATTGCTGCTGCACTAGTATCATCAGTAATATTTTCATATGGCACTCCAGTAACAGTATATGCTGAAGTTAATGATACAAAGTCCATATCATATGAAGCTGATGCAGAAGATTCTGTCATGATTTTAGACAGCTATGGCAGTTTTGAGAATGCATCAGTGAGATGGAAGAAAGTAAAAAATGCTTCAGGTTATAATGTATATTATAAAAAATCCGGACAATCTGATTCTGAATATAAGCAGGTTGATAATATGCTTATAAGAGAATATCCTTCTTACTTCAGAGTTGATGTGCCTGGAATTGTCCAAGGAAATTATGATATCAAAATAGTTCCAATATTTAATGGCAATGAAAATAAATCAAAATCTGCTTTAGCTTACTCTATTAATGTAAAAGCTAATTCAAGAGAGGGTTTTGCTTTCTCTAAAGAATCTGTAATGGGAACCGGCTCTGGTGGATATAATGATGATGGCAGCGTTCCATCTGATGCTTCTATACTATACATTACAGCAGATAACGTAAATACTGTTAAATCTGATGTAATAACAAATTCTAAAGGTAAAAAAACTTCATGCACAGGACTTGCTGATATTCTTGCAAAACGTCAAAAAGGATACGACAAATCTCATCTCATCATACGTCTTATAGGAGAAATAAAAGCTTCCGATATAACTGGACTTAATAACAATGGATATTTGCAGCTTAAAGGATGCTATAATGTTACACTTGAAGGTATTGGTGAAGATGCTTTAATTAATGGCTGGGGCATTCTTATAAGAGGGGCTAGAAATGTTGAAGTAAGAAACCTTGGAATAATGCTTTTCCCAGATGATGCTATTTCATTAGATACTGATAATGAAAACATATGGATACATAATAATGATATATTCTATGGTACAGCTGGAAGTGATGCTGATCAGGCAAAGGGAGACGGTTCATGTGATGTTAAAGGCAAATCAAATTATGTAACTGTTTCTTATAATCATTTTGTAGACTCTGGAAAATGCTCACTTTGTGGAATGAATGATACAGAAGAATTCTTTGTTACATATCATCATAATTGGTTTGACCATTCAGATTCAAGACATCCTAGAATAAGAGTAGGTTCAATCCATATTTATAATAACTATTTTGATGGAAATTCAAAATATGGTGTCGGCGTCACTAAGGGATCCTCTGCTTTTGTTGAATCAAATGTTTTTAGAAACTGCAAACATCCAATGTTAACTTCACTTCAAGGATCAGATATTGCTGAAAATTCTAAAGGCACTTTTTCTGGTGAACCTGGTGGAATGATTAAAGCTTACAATAACAAGATAACTGGTGGAAATGGTGTAGTATATGCTCAAAATAATAGTAGTCAATTTGATGCTTACCTTGCTTCTTCAAGAAATGAAATAGTTCCAGATTATTATAAGACAGTAAGTGGTGGAAATACTTATAATAACTTTGATACAACTTCTAAGATGTATCAGTACACACCTGACA
>JBJEJM010000250.1:0-2430 GCA_051878075.1 Clostridium sp.
CAGTATTTAACAGGTGGGTGCACCAGAGTGAATTTCATTCTGGTGCATCTGCTTTATTTTCGCAACAAGCTGCGAAAGACATTTAGTTCTTTTGAAATAAAATATTATTTAGTTTTTAATAATAGACTTTCTATTTCTAATTTTAACAATTAAGCGTAGATATTCTGTTATAAATTCTAAGTATTTTTAATATACATATTATCTAAAGAAAAATTTATATAGATATTGTTGATAAGCTATAGGAGTGGTAATTATGAAAGTATGCATATTTCATGGAAGTAATAGAAAGGGAAATACAGATAAAATTATATCTATTGCAAAAGAGGAATTAATCAGATATTGTGATGGCAATGTTGAATTTACAGACTTTTATCTTCCTAAGGATTTACCAGAATTCTGTACTGGATGTTTTGCCTGCCTGAATAGAGGGACAAGGGCAGGAGAATTTTGTCCCCATCGAAAGTATACAGATGTTATATCAAAGTCACTTGAAGAATGTGATGGAATAATTATAGGATGTCCTGTTTATGCGCTTGCTGAATCAGCACAGGTAAAAGCACTTTTTGATCATTATGCATGTACTTATATGAATCATCGTCCGAAAAAGAGCAATTTTAAGAAATCTGCCCTTATATTAAGTTCATGTGCAGGAGCAGGCAATAGACATACCATAAAAACTATCAGGAGAAATTTCATATTCTGGGGTTTGCCAAAGATATATAGTATAGGAATTAAAATGTGGACAGGTGATTGGGATGAAATGACTGATGATAAGCAGAATAAATTCACTAATCATATAGAGGAAAAGACTAGGAAATTTATAGATTCAATTGAAAATAGAAAGGAAGGGTATGCACCTCTTCGTACAAAAATATTATTTACTATATTCAGGCACCTTGTAAAAACCTACCCTGAAAATCAAAAAGATAAGATATATTATACTGAAAATGGATGGTTTAATAAGAAAAGACCTTGGAAAGACTGATTATAAAAAGTAAAAGTGTCAATAATGAATGAATAGGCGTATATGTAATAGTAATACTAGGCAGGGATTACATATGTTTAGTTGTTACAGTAAAAATATTATAAAAACAGCAGGTACAGAAAATATATTGTATCTGCTGTTTTTGTTAAATAATAAGATTATATCAGTGAATTTTCATATGATGGACATTAAAAAATATAAAATAGTTGTAAATTTTTAACAATAAGTTGGTGATTTTTTGTTAAAAGTGTTATTATATCTATATCAGAATAATTTGAGCATTTTGTTAATAGATTGTTTTCATTGAATTAACCTTAGAATAAGGTGTATTTTATTTAAAAAAGTTGATTTAAGCCATATTGGAAAATAAATTATATATATTGAAAGGAAGAAACTTTTATGTTAGATGTATATGAAAAGTGTCCTAAATATGAAAATGAAAGATACCTTGTTAGGTTTGTTTTAGATGATGATTGTATAGATTTATTGAAAGTATACTCAGATAAGAAATCTGTCTTATTATTTAATAGTGATAATTGTGGTGGAGATGATTTTTATTATACAACACTAAAGCGTATGAAAGATGCTATTAATTACTGGCATTTTGAATATAGCAGAAGAGGTTTTGTCCGCTGGTCTATTGTAGATAAGAAAAAAGGGATTGTAGTGGGCACAATAGAGCTGTTTAATAGAAAAGCTGATGATTACTTCACAGAGTGTGGATTATTAAGATTGGATCTTAGAAGTGATTATGAAAAAGAGCAGGAAATTAAAAGTATATTAAATTTAATTGTAGAACCTGCATTCAGTATGTTTAAATGCAATAAGGTGGCAACAAAGGCAATACCAGAAGCAGTTGATAGAATTACTGCACTTAAAGAATTAGGATTTTCATGTTCAGACGAAAAACTTATTGGTCATGATGGTACTGAATATAGCTCATATTTTATAATACAGCAGTAAAGAAGTATAGCAGGGGGAAGAAATATGATTATTGAAAAATTAAAGATAGAAGATATTGCGCAGGTATTAGAGCTGAACAGAGATCTTGTTCCGTTTGAATTTTCAGATGATAAAGCTGTGGAATTATATAAAGAAATGTCACTTAACGAAAATTATTTTTTAGCAGTTGCAAAGGAAGACAATATGATTATTGGGACAGCAATGGGTATATGCTGTCACGCATTATCTGCTCCTTTTCTTGTAATAGAAGATGTTATAGTAAAAGAAGGATTGAGGGGAAAGGGCATAGGCCGAAAATTAATGGAGTCACTAGATGAGTTCGCAAAAGAAAAGAATTGTGCATATGCAATTCTTGTATCATCTGGATTTAGAAAAGGAGCACATAAATTTTATGAAAATGTTGGCTTTACAGACAGTGTAAGAGGTTTTAGGAAAGTTTATTATAAATAGGATTTTTAATTAAAACATATTTGGATTAATCT
>JBJEJM010000251.1:0-7468 GCA_051878075.1 Clostridium sp.
TAAATACTTTTTTAAACTCATGAACTAAGGCACCTATTTCTCTTATTGGGTTCAGTATTCCTGTTCCTGTCTCATTATGAGTTGTATGTACAACTTCAATATCTTCATTTTCTTCTAATACTTTTCTTACTAAATCCAAATCTGGTCTTTCATCAAAGTTAAATTTTAAGTCGATACAGTCAATTCCATAATATTTACATACTTCTACAGCTCTGCTGCTATATGCTCCATTATCTATAACTAAAATCTTCTTACCTTCTGGAACCAATGAATTCATTAATACATCTATGTTTATTGTTCCAGAACCGCAAAACGGAACACATGTATACTTATCTAAACTTCCGTGTACTATTCTTACTAAATCTTTTCTCATTTCTCTCATTATTTCTTGAAATTCTTTTTCTCTTGGACAAATATCTGGTACAACCTGTGCATATTTAACTGTATCACTCGTTGTTGCAGGTCCAGGATTTAATAATATATTTCTTTTGATTTGCTTCATTTTAATCGCTCCTTGATTATTACTGACTTTTTTAAATTAATATATTAATTTCATATTTATCTATTTTTATTATCTTAGTAATATAAACTACACTTAATTATTTTAATCTATATATTAACTTTTTTCTAGTATATGTTAAATTTTAAAATAAAATCAAAATTACTGCAAACATCATTTTTCAATTATAAGCTTGAAAGTAAATAAAAAGCCATATAGAAATGGATATTTAAATATCCTCTATATGACTCTGATTATTTATATCTATGTATTTTAAGATTCCACCATATCTTTTTCTTTTAACTTTTCAAAATAATCTTCTGTTTCCTGAATTATCACTTTTCTCAATCCTATTATTCCCACTAAGTTGGGAAAAGCCATACATCCATTAACTATGTCTGCTATTATAAATATTAATTCTAATGGAAGAAATGGTCCTATTGCTACTAATATTATATATATTATTCTATATGGCATTATTGCTTTAACACCAAATAAGTATTGAGTACATCTTTCACCATAATAATTCCATCCAAGAATTGTTGTAAATGCAAAAAACACCAATCCTATATTAACTATGTATTTTCCAATAGTGCCTACTGAATTAACAAAAGCAGCTGTTGTTACTTGTGCACCTTCAAGTGTAGATCCTGCTGTAAATATTCCTGTTTCTCCACTTGTTATTACTATAGCCAGACCTGTCATTGTACAAATTACTATTGTATCAAAAAAAGTTCCAGTCATTGATATAAGACCCTGCCTTACAGCTGAATTTGTCTTAGCTGCTGCAGCTGCTATTGGTGCACTTCCAAGACCTGATTCATTAGAAAATACGCCTCTTCCTACACCTCTCTGAATGGCCATTCCAACTGTAATTCCTAAAGCTCCTCCACCTACTGCACTTGGATTAAATGCACTTTTTAATATTAATGCTATTGCAGGAATTATAGCTTTATAATTACATATTAATACTACTACTGCTCCAATTATATACGCACCTGCCATAAAAGGCACAACAGTTTCTGAAACTTTTGATATTCTTTTAATTCCTCCTAAAGTTACCATAGCAACTAATGCAGTAACTACAACTGCTGTTACTATTAATGGAACATTAAAAGATTCTGCAGCTGCTGCTATTGAATTTACCTGTCCAAATGTTCCTATTCCAAAAAAGGCTACACCTATTCCAAACAAAGCAAATAATTTTGCAAGCCATTTCATTCCTAATCCATTTTGAATATAATACATAGGTCCGCCTGCCATCTGTCCATTTTCATCTTTTTCTCTGTATTTTATTGCCAGAAGTCCTTCTGAATACTTTGTAGCCATTCCAAAAAATGCTGCAAGCCACATCCATAATAATGCTCCTGGACCTCCTGCAGTTATTGCTGTTGCTACACCTACTATATTACCTGTACCAATAGTTGCAGACAACGCTGTACATAATGCTCCAAAACTCGATACATCACCATGTGCCTTATCATCTGCCTTTTCATCATCTTTACCAAATACATACTTTAATGCAAGTGGCAGTTTAAATATCTGCAATAACTTTAAACGAATTGTAAGGTATATGCCTGTTCCTACTAAAAGTATAAGAAGCGGAGGCCCCCAAATAATATCGTCAATTTTTTGAAATACTTCCTGTACAGAAATACTTCCTGCTAATAAATTTGATAATAACATAAAAAATCCCCCTAATATTGTTATTTGGAGGAGAATTGCACACTCGCCTATTGATAATCGCAAATAAAAAGTTAACTATAAAGTATCACAAATTTACGCATTTTAATTTTAAAATTTTATAATAACTTTATCTTTTAACTGTTACTTATAAATTATCAATTGCTTGCATGTCTTTTCCCCTGTCCTTTTACCTGAGAGTTTCAATTGCACATTTTCAATATACAATTTTGCTCCTTCGGTGCTTATCCTAATAAGTCTCTCCAGAGGCTCGTCCAATAGCGGTCCTAATACCTGAAAGATTTCCCTCTTCGGTGTATTATTTTATCGCTGGCGATAGAATAATATCTCTCCCACTATCTTCATCCGAACATTATTTATCTTTGGTTTTATTTAATTATATAAATAAATAATAACTTTGGCAATGAAATTTATTATTTTAAACATATTATCAAATTAATTGCTTACTAATTTCTGCTTACTTATCATAAATTCTGTATATCAATCTTCCCTTTAATATAGCTTTAGTTATATATATATTAAAAACTCCTGCATACTACCCTAACATATACAGAAGTTTTTAAATTCACATTAATATTCTCTCTTAAATACCAAATAAGTTGAAAGTTTTCCTAACTACCAATTTTTTTACTTAAACCTTTTCTAGTTATTTTAATTCATAAATATAAATTACAGTTTGAGTTTGAGATTATACAAGCTTTTGCAATACTCTAAAAATTTTATACCCAAATTAATTTTTATTCGTATCACCTGAAATCATTATATAACAACTATGAAAAAATATATGTCGAAATTTGTACGATAATTTTTTACCATTATTATGGTTTGGTTCTTTAAAAATCAAATTTTTATTATGTTTACTTATTTTTTATTACCATTTTTAAATTTAATTAAATTTTATTATAAAAATATATAAAATACTATGTAATATTTGTCGTTTTATGTATGAATTTTGTTTTAATTTTTTTTAAAATTTATATTATTTTAAAATTAAAACTGTTAATCAATAAATAAATTACATTTTTTCTTGTAATAGTCTATAATCTCTTTATAAACTCTTCTTCACTTATAAAATTTATTTCCTGACCTTTTGATTTTAAATCTATTGCTTTTCGTAATTTCGTACTCATTTCATCTCTTTTTAAATTATCTATATCTTTAGCATTAGTTACTAACATTGTAGTTTTTTTAGTAACTGAACTTCCATTTGTTCCTCCTGCCATCCTTACCAATTTCATTGCTTCTTCTCTGCTCATTGAAGATAATCTTCCTGTAAACACAACTACTTCATTTTTAAAAGAGTCCTCTTTTAAATTCCTAAAAAGATTTCTTTGCACTTCTGCAGGTTCTCTTGTAGATTTCCTAATAATCCTGCCTTTTGATGAAGATGGTTTATATCCTTTATTATCTACATATCCAATTGTTACTCCAGTATAGCTGCATATTTCTTTTATGTCATCTTTATCTAATTCCTGTGATATACTTAATAATATATTGCTACAAGCCAAAGCATCTGCTAATGCATCATGGTGATTAAATTCATATCCTAAAAATCTATTAACAGTATTTAATTTAGCATTATCAATTTGCTGATAAAAATTTTTTGCAAGCTTCATTGTACACACATAATTAAAAGCAGGACTCTCTATTCCATATAATTCAAGGGTCTTTCTAAGAACAGATATATCAAATGCAGCATTATGAGCTATTACAATATTGTTATTAAAATAACATCTTATTTTCTTCCATATCTCATCAAATTCAGGTTCATTCTTAACCATTCCTGACCTGATACCATGTATTCCTATATTAATAGGCATAAATCTCATTTCTTTAGGTCTTATTAAATAATGTACTTTTTCTACAACTTCATTATTCTTTACTACAACAATACCTATAGAACAAGGACTGTTCCTCTTTTCATTAGCTGTTTCAAAATCTATTGCTATAAAATCCATAAAAATATTTTACTCCTAATATTAAATATAAAAATAGACTATAGATAACATTATTTACTATCCATAGTCTAAATAACATGTTAAATTCTTCACAGAATTTTTTACATTTAATTACTTCTAGTTATTTTTAAAGTATTCAACTAATTCAGCCATTGATTCATTAAATTCTTCCATTGATGAATTCTTAAATACTCTTAATTCAGGAATTCCTTGAGGTTTTTCAAAGTTACATCCTGCTATGTACTCATCCCAGTGAGCTAACTTCCATGTATCACGTTCTGAATTACGTTCTATCATTCTTTGGTGACATACTTCTTTATCTGTTTCTACCCAGATAACCATTAGCTTACAGTCTCTTTCTTCAAGTCTCTTTCTAAAGTTATTCATATACTCAAGATCTCTTATTTCTCTTGTAAATGGAGCATTTATTAATACTCTGTCACAATAGTCTAAAGCTTCTAATGCTAAATCTATTACAACCTCATATTCAACATTTCTTATATTTTCTTCAAAGAAATCAGAACTTCTATTGTTTTCTTCGCCTGCAACTTTGAAAACTTGATTTGATAAACCTATTAACGTATCTTTATCTAAGTAAACAATAGGCTTAAGAGCTTTTGATATTTCTTTAGAAATAAATGTTTTCCCACATGCCGGTGGTGATGTTACTAATATTAATGTTCTCATATTTTGTACACTCTCCGTCCATTTTTAATATACTTGCACTAAAAATATAGTAGAACCTATTACTAATAGATTCTACTTCATTTGATTAATAAATTATGCTATATTTACTATTTAAGAAATAGAAATATATATGGTTCAATATTTAATTTATCCCACTTGTTGTATTATATCATTTTTTGTCATGATTATAAATACCTTTTTTCTTTATTTAACAAATAAATTTCTTCATTTAATGATATTTCTACTATATAACTTATATATAATTTACATATACATACCTGCAAATTCAATATTACATTTCTCTATAATATGATTTTCATCTAAATTATTATTATAGATAACTTCTCCTTCAACAGTTTCTATAGGCAGATAAAACGTAAATTTAGTACCATTTTCTAAGGTTTCTACATATATTTCACCCTTATGCATCTCTACATATTTTCTTGTTAAAAATAATCCTAATCCAAATCCTTCATTTCTTCTGACAAATAAATCATCTATCTGAGTACATTTTCCAAATATATTTTCTTTATCATCATGATTTATTTTTTCTCCATAATTTGTGATAGAAATAAATACTTTTTTATCATTAAAATCAGTTATTATACTAACATATATAGTATTATGTGATTTTGAAAACTTTATTGCATTAGATATAAGATTCAATATAACTCTCTCAATCTTTTCAAAATCACATGCAAGTATTAACTCTTCTTCATCTGTATCGAAAATTATATTTCTCTTTTCTTCTTGTAAGTACTTTGCAGCAAATATAGTCACACTTTCTACTACATCCACAATATTATAATTTTTCAGCACTAAATCATAATAATTATTATCTATCTTTGCTGATTCTATACAATTATCTACTAAACGTAATAATCTATATGAATTTGTCTTTAAAGCATCTAAATACTTCTTATATTTACCAATAAAATTATTCAGTTCATTATCAGATAAAAGCAATTGAATAATAGACAATATTATATTAATAGGTGTTCTAAATTCATGTGATATATTTGCAAAAAAATCCGTTTTTATGTTTCCTAAGCTAATTATATTTTCTAATTCTTCTTTTCTTCGTTTCATAGATAAAACCTCAGCCCTATTTTCAATCTGTTTAAATATAATACCAATCTTAGTAAAAACATTATCTACAAAGGCTTCATCAATTGATATAGTATCTGTATTCTGATCATAGAATAGACATACTACTCCAAATAATTCATTAACAAGTTTTATGTGTTTTATTTTTAATTTATCATTTGTACTATTTTTTTGTAAATTCATCAAAGCGTTACATATCTCTGAATATCTATCCTTATTAATTTCATTGGAACATATCTTATTTTCTATTTGTTCATTTATATATATCTCTTGATTTTCTTCAAATCTACTATTTTCTTTATTTAAACTGGAATATAGTGAAAATTTCTTTTCATTTTTGTTATATAAAAATATTTCTATATCTTTACATCTTATAGTCTTTTTCAATTTTTCTAATGTAGACTGTAAAAACTCCCTGCCATCTTCTTTTGATTTGCTTTCATCTAAATATTTAAAAAGATTATTTTCTAATTCTAATTGAATATTTTTTTCTAAACTTATTTCTTCAGCTATTCCCCCTATAATGCTGTCTTTTTCATTATCCCGTACTAACTTGAATTTATTAACTCTGAAATATATGTCCTTACCATCTATATTAACATTTTCTTCATTATATATGTGCATATGCTTATCTGTTAATATTTTGTCAGTTGCAACACATTTTTCAGCCATTTCATGATTTCTAAGTTCATAATCTGTTTTGCCTATTATATCTTCTTTAGATAAAGAAAGTTTCTCAGCCCCTAATTTATTTATATAAATATGTTTTCCTTCAGAATCTTTTAACCATATTTGATATGGCATCTTATCTAATATGTCTTCTAAATCTTTTATCGTATATTTTCTTTCCATTTAACCCTTCCTTTTATATAATGCTTCAAATATACTATAATTATTTTAAAAACTTTGTATATTTATGTCAATACTTTCTCTTAATTGTTATCTAATCTGCAATTAATTCTAAAAATACTCCTAATCCCAGAATTATACAAACTAAAAATAAAAAGCGTCGCCAAACTTTTTCCAATAAAACAGATGTATATTTTTCTTAAATTTTTACATATTATAAATTGAATATACTCTTTTGGACATTTGTCCTTAACTTATATCTTAATACTTATTTAGCACAGTTAATGTGATATAATAAATCTACTTCACTTAAATTCACATAATAAGGAGAAATAAAATGTACAGTTTACCTTATTTTTTAGATAATTGTCCTGACCATATAAAAAATACTTTTATAGACATTAAATTTAATACATTTGATAAGATCATTTCACAAAATGAAGCTCCCAGCTTTGTATATATAATAAAAAGAGGTAAAGTCAAAGTCTATTCACTGACACATACAGGAGTCAAATATCTAGAAAGAACTAATTGTGAAAATGAGCTGTTCGGAGAACTCGAAATATTTGCTGATAAACCCATATTGAACTATGTAGAAGCAATTGAACCCTGTGAAGGAATTAAAATTTCTAAAGAATCATTTTTAGAATGGATTAAATATGAT
>JBJEJM010000251.1:7568-10960 GCA_051878075.1 Clostridium sp.
AATAAGGTAGTTGATATAATTTTCTTCAATAACAATAATTAATTAAATATTTTTAAGATAAATCAGGAGGAAACATAAAATGGATGTAAAATTATTAATAGAAAAAGCATTTGATGCACAAAAATTCTGTTATACACCATACTCAAACTTCAATGTAGGTGCAGCTTTACTTTGTGCTGATGGTGAAATTTATCAAGGATGCAATATAGAAAATGCTGCATATACACCAACAAACTGTGCTGAAAGAACAGCTTTCTTCAAAGCAATTTCTGAAGGAAAAAAAGATTTCACAGCTATTGCAGTTGTAGGAAATAAAAATGATGTAAAACAAGGTGAAGGAGATTTCTGTGCACCTTGTGCTGTATGCAGACAGGTTATGGCAGAATTCTGTGACTTAAAAACTTTTAAGGTAATCATTGCAAAAAGTACAGAAGAATATCTAGAGTATACATTAGAAGAACTTTTACCATTAGCATTTACAGGTAAAGATTTAGAATAAAGATCAAACCCAGTAGTAAAAATTCATTACTACTGGGTTTAAATTATTACATATGTATTTTTTCATTATATTTTCATTTTTCTACAGAACCTATATATTCTTATATTATATATGTTCCAGCTATATGTACTTATTTTCACATTTACTTATTATTTTTCAACCACATAATTGCACTATATGCATGCATAGCTGCTCCTGTAGGAAGTATATCTTCATTAAATACAACTTTAGGATTATGCATTGCTTCTCCATATAAAGAATTTTCATTCTTTGCTCCCGCACCTAACATAACGTATAAACTTGGAACTTCATATGAATAAGAAGCAAAATCTTCTGATCCCATTCCTCCGCTTTCAAATAATACTACTGATTTTTCACCTACTAAATCCTTCATATAGTCAGTAATTTCATGAGCTAAATCATTATCGTTCTTTAATGGTGGTACTGAAGATAATTCTATTAATTCAGCTTCTCCTCTGAACGCTTTAGCAGTAGAAGTTACGATATCATTTATTCTGTTAAATATGAATTCACCTATTTCTTTATTTAAACTTCTAATAGTACCTTCCATAATAACTTCTCCAGGTATTATATTTGGAGCATCTCCTCCAATAAATTTTCCTATAGTTACAACTGCTGATTCAGTAGCTGATACTTCTCTGCTGATTATTTCCTGCAAAGATATGTATATATGAGAAGCTATATTTATTGGATCTACACCTAACTCCGGCATAGCTCCATGGCATCCTGCTCCCCTTACAACAATTCTAAACATATTACATCCAGCTATACTAGTACCTAAGCCACATAATATTACATTTGAAGGTGTTCCGGAATGAACATGCATTGCCATAGCTGCATCAACATCAGGATTTTTAAGCACTCCTGCTTTTATCATTCTTTTAGCACCTGTAAATCCTTCTTCATCTGGCTGGAATACTATTTTAACAGTTCCTTCTATTTCTTGTTGATTTTCTTTAAGTAATCTTGCAGCTCCTAAAAGCATTGCTGTGTGCATATCATGACCACAAGAATGCATGCATCCATTATTTGATTTAAAATCACATGTAGTTTCTTCACTCATTGGCAGTGCATCCATATCAGCCCTTAATAAAAATGTCTTTCCTGGTTTAGGACCTTCAATTGTTGCTACTATACCACTTTCACATATTTCCTTAGGTTCATATCCAAACTCTCTTAACTTATCCATAACAAATGCTTTTGTCTTTGGTAATTCTGGCCCTACTTCTGGATTGCTATGGAGAGTTCTTCTATAGCTTATAAGGTCATCTTTTAATGATCTAGCTTGTTCCATAAACTTATTCATAATCATACCTCACTTTAAAAAATTCTGTTTATTTTTCTTTAAAAATTATACATTAATTTTATCACAAATATATTTTCTAATACATATATAATAAAATAACAATCGTATTTAATAAAAAAAAGTATATTAACTACTTAAATTTAATGTTTCCAAATTGTTATTAATTCATTCAATAGAATTTAATATTAATTAAGGTTTTCTATGAAAAAACAAAATCATAGAAAGCCTTAATTATATTTCTATAATAAGTCTTAATTTAAAAAATAAACAACAAGCCTTATCAGATTTTATTAATTAATCATATCTGATAAAGCCTTTTTATAAATTCATTTTTGAATTTTTAGGTATATCTTTTTTTATTAGTTATGGTTACATTTATGATCAGAACCATGATTTTCACATCCATGACTTCCGCAAGTATGTTCACCTTCATGTTTATGATGTGCACATTCAGTATTAGGATTATATGATAAACTTCCGCTTAAAAATGATTGTACCTGTTCATCTGCATTTCCTTTAGCTCCTGGATAAATTTCAATTCCCTTAGCAGCTAATGCGTTCTTTGCACCGCCACCAATTCCTCCGCAGATTAATACATTAACATTCTTGTCTTTTAAAAATCCAGCTAATGCTCCATGTCCGCTTCCATTTGTATCAACAACTTCACTTGATACTACCTTTCCAGCTTCTATATTATATAATTTGAATTTTTCACTGTGGCCAAAATGTTGAAAGATTTCTCCTTCATTATAAGTTACTGCAATTTTCATATTATTATCTCCTTTTATTAAAATACAATTTTCTTTTTTTATATTTTCATTCTGACAGCATCTGCTGCTGCATAATTCATAATTACCGCCAGAAATAGTAAGCCCTGTTCCTTCAACTAAAAATCTCGATATCTTTTTTCTTGCATCCATATATAGTGCCTGAAATGTAGCTCTTGAAACCCTCATCTGCTTTGCACTTTCTTCTTGGGTAAGCCCCATGTAATCTATAAGTCTTATGGCTTCATATTCTTCCACCTCAAGACGAATCATATTGCTGCTCTCAAAGTTACGTGATTTAAATTCACTACACCTGGGCATTCTGCACACTCTTCTAAATTTGCTAGGCCTCGGCATCAATTTACCTCCAAACTATGTAAAAAATAACATTATTTAATTTTATACTATCTGTTTATTATTATATCACAAAGTTATTGGCATATGTCAATAACTTTATGGTATTAAAATCATAATTAGATTATTTTCCCTTTTCCATACATAATTTTATAAAATAAAATAAACTCACAAAAATCTAATATTGTGACTTTTGTGAGTTTTATAGCGCAGGTAATTATCTACTTTTAATCTATCTTAATGAACCATCACTATTAATTATATATCCATCAATTACAGTATTTACAGCCATTTCTCCATTTGAATAAAAATAATACCACTTGTTATTTGTATCTTTAAACCAGCCTGTTGTCATTTCTCCTGATTCTTTTAAATAATACCATTTACCATTCGTATCTTTAAACCAGCCTGTTGCCATTTCCCCTGATTCTTTTAAATAATACCA
>JBJEJM010000252.1:0-2399 GCA_051878075.1 Clostridium sp.
TGAAGAACTTGAAAAAATTCTTAAGGAAAAGAAAAAAGAAAATTTAAAAGGTGATTGATAGAGGTAAATAATATGAGTACTTATATAATGGGATTTTTAGAAAAAACTTTTTTAATATTTTTTCAAACATCATTAACAGCTGGAATTCTGGCAATAATAGTTTTTGCTGTTTTAAAAGTATTTAACAATAGGCTCAGCATACGGATCAAGTATTTACTATGTAGTTTAATACTGCTCAGGTGTATAGTACCTGCAATGACACAAAACAATATTGATTTGAATGTAAGTCAAATTCTAAATAATATTCAGGCATACAATCATGAAGATTTAGTAAATGAAGATAGAAATGATTCAATATCTAAAGATAATGAAATAAAAATGTTCAATGAGGAAAATGAGAAAAATATATTTATTGACCATGAACAATCAAATATAGGCAATAAGGATATTCAAAATAAAGGAAATGATATACTAAGGAATGTTGTAGATTCAGGAGCAATATTATGGTGTATTGGTATAGTAGTTTTAACAGGTATATTAATTGTATCACTGTTGAATTTTAAGATTAAATCTAGTAATTTAGAAAAAATTAAAGATGAGCATATTATAAAAATTCTAAATAAATTAAAACAAAATATAAATTTGAAAACTGATATTTCTATGTACATATGTGATGATAAAAAAAGTCCTTGCATTTTAGGATTTGTAAAACCAAAAATATATTTACCACAATATGTTTTGAATCTTGATGATAATATGATTTCGCATATATTGTTACATGAATTGATGCATTATAAAAGAAAAGATTTATATATTAATTTATTATGCTGTATTATGATTTTATTGCATTGGTTTAATCCATTAGTCTGGATAGCAGAGAAAAAATTAAAAACTTATAGAGAGTATGCATGTGATTCCTGTGTACTTCAAATTCTTGGGGAAGAAAAAAATATGGATTATGGTATGACAATTATAAATTTATAAAAAATAGTTACTAATGAAAGAGGTATGCAGTTAGGATTAGGTTTTGAAAGAAATAATGTAATTAAGGGGAGAATAGAAATGATAAAAAATTTTAAAAATGGTTCATATAAAATTTCAGCTAAAGGGGCTTTAGGCTGTTTGGCAGCAGCAGTAATAGTATGTACAAATGGAATTACAGTTAATGCACTAGACATAAATACTTCATCTATTGATAATATTTCTAGTCATACAGATGCAGAAAATAAACATGAATTTTTAATTGATAGAGAATTAAAAGTTTATGATGATATAAATAAAGTAAAAGAAATTGCAGGATTTGATTTTAAACTACCAGAAAATATATTACAGAGAAATAAACCAGAATCATATCAGGTTATTAAAGTTTCAGATACTAGTAATCAAGTTGTTGCATATTTTGACGGCTCAGGGGAAAGAAATACATTTTCATTGATAATATTTAAAGATAATGATGCAGAACAAGGATTATGTAAATATTTTGAGAAACGTCATGATTATAATAAAGATCAAATTGAATCTAACAGTGAATTAATGAGTATGGGAAATATAGAAGGGTATAAAGTAAATTTAAAAGTTACTACACCAGAAGATCATTTTGAAAATTATATAATTCCAGAATGTATTGATAAATATAGTTATTTTGTATGGCAGAATGATGGAGTATGGTATGGAATAGAGTATGAACATTATTATGAAAGTGAAGGAGAAACTAAGGGTGGATTAAAACTTTCAAATGAGGAGTTGAGTGATATAGCTAGTTCACTAAAGAATATAGATGAAATAAAAAATATTGATTATCTAGCTGTAGCAGATAAAGAATTATCAACTGAACTTGGAATAATGAGTATATATGATAAAGATGATTTGCAGAAAGCAGAAAATATGATTGGGTTTAATTTAAAATTTCCATTAGTGATAAATAATTATCCTATTCAGGATTCGGTAGTTGGTATTACAGGAGATTCAGATGTAGAAAATGATAAGGTATATTATGAATTATTAAATATATATAATAAAGAAGAGTGTTATGTTAATCTTCTTCAATCAAAGCATGATGCATTTAATAGATATAATGATGCAAAAAATAATGGATATATATATTTAAATGAAGATAAAAAAGTTAGCACAGAAAAGATTGATATAGATGGAAATACAGTCTATAGATTTATGGAGAAAGAGATAGATGAAGAAAATTCAAAAGAAAATATATCAATAGATTATTTATGGCAGAAGGATGGAATTTATTATTCTGTAAGCATGTGGAATGTGGATGGATATCATGATGATATAGCTAAAGAAGTTATTGAGTCAAAGCATATTGAATAGAAAATAAATTAATTACTAAAAGTTAAATCAGATAAATTTAAGTTTATTTGATTTAACTTTTTATTTTGTGG
>JBJEJM010000253.1:0-2261 GCA_051878075.1 Clostridium sp.
TAATACCATTTTCCATCAGTATCCTTTAGCCAGCCTGTTTTCATTGCTCCATTTGATTCTAGGTAATACCATTTTCCGTCAATATCCTTTAACCAGCCTGTCTTATTAGTCCCATCTTCTTGCACATAATACCAGATACCATCTTTTTGTACCCATCCATTTTTGCTTTCGTTATCATTTTCTATATCATCCATATCAGAATCTGATGAAGAACTTCCACCTGATGAGCTGCTTCCACCAGACGAACTGCTTCCACCATTTGATGAAGTTTCATTTGTGTCTATAGCTCTTATATCATCAAAATAAATTGATGACTCAACTGTCCATGTACCTTCATATCCATCTGGAACTATAGTATTGCAATATATAGCAAACTTTTCTATATTGGATAAGTTTAATTTTCCACCTTTTTTACCTTTAAATTCACTAAAATCAATTTTAATAAGTTGTGGTTCATTAGTAGCTGCAATTTCTTGTAAGTCAACTTCAAATTCTTCTCCATTTGCAGTTATTTGAATAATAAGTTTTTGTCCATATCCATCTGGTTTAATCCATAATTGAAGTGCATCAGTTCCGCTCCAATCTGCACCTAATGACTTTGCAATACCTGTATATCCTTCATTAGTTTTTTCTGTAGAAATCTTATAATTGAATGCTAAACCATATTCTCCACTATTTTTATTTTCTCTTGATAGTGTAGGTTTAATAGAACATCCTGGCCCCACATTAGATGCCCATTCTTCATTTAATAACGAATCATCACCCAAATATGTTTCGAAATCATCTACAACTCTAGACTGTTTTTCTGCTTCTTTCATATTAAATAAAGCTTTAATATAATTCAATGTTTTATCTCCACATTGTAATTCAATAATACCATTAACTTCACCTATACGATTTAATATATCCTGAGTAATTTCAGCTATCCATATTCCATCACCTTCAGTACCTTGAGTACCTTCGATAGTTTCTAAAGTTTCACCATTATTATTCTTGATAACAAATTTAACATTACCTTCAATATTCTTAACTTTAGCTTTTATAGTAGTTGCTTCTAAAATTCTTGTTCTTGATACTGGACTTAATATATATCCATAATAATATGCTTCATCTATTTTTGTTTCAGCTTGAGTATAATCCCCTATTTGATTTGCAAAAATAGAGTTTTCATCATTATAATAATTTATAAAATCATTAATCATTTCATGACCCTTATTTTCATCAACCATGAATGGTGCAAAGAAATTATCACTTGTGTTGAAATTTGCCCAAGACATATAATAAGGCATATTTGATTCTGCAATTATGCTCGATACAATTTGAAACCATTCTTTATTGATATTATCTGATAATGCTAATCCTCCACCATCAACTTTTACACCTAATTCAGATGCTGCTGATAACTTCCCTTTTTTCTTTGCTACTGAATCCACTATTTGAACTGTTTCCTTTAAACTTTCAAACCATGGATCATCATTTCCAGAAGATGATGGATTTTCGTGATACATATCAAATGCAATAACATCTACGAATTCATCACCTGGATAACGTGATAAATAATCTTCTTCATCTTCAAATGGCCCATTTGGTGAGTATACATATAAGAAATTATGCACATCTTTTACATCTCTTAAATATTCAACTGTATAAGCATATACAGATTTATATGTCTGTGAATCACAGAAGGCTCCACCCCACCAGAACCAGCTTCCATTGTTTTCATGTAACGGTCTGAATAATACAGGAATATCACCTAATTCATGTGCATATTCTGCAATAATATCTAAGAATCCATTGTATACTTCATTTAATTCTCCACCCGGCAGCAACTTATTAACTGTATCTCCATATGTTGTACTTGAAGAATATCCTGAATAATTATACTTACCATTTTCATCTTTCCCTTTTTCCTTAACTATTGAAAAATTAGGCATATGAGCTGATAATGTAAGTATTCCACCTTGAGCTGCAGCAGCTTCTCCAATTTCAGCTGACTTCTTAGCATAAGATATTTTGCGTTTATCTGCATCTGACTTCTGTTCATTTGTCAATTCATCTCCAGTAAGAGAAAGTGTATCAATACCTACTACCCCTGAAATCGAACCAGTTATATCCTTTGTATCTGATTCAGTACCTCCTGTATATGTAGCTTTTCTGTGTGTATCATTTTGATGACCATAAATAACTTTTTCAGTCTTACCTACTCCCATTAAATATGCATATAAATCAGCCACATTGTCATTTGCATCAGAATCTACTAA
>JBJEJM010000253.1:2361-10759 GCA_051878075.1 Clostridium sp.
CAGCTAAAGATTTAACTTCTGATAATTTAGTATTTATTTTAAATTCACTCCAGCTTATTTGGCTGTCTTTAGAATAATCCACTTCTAAGCTTAATGCCTGTAAATCAGAATTATGTTCTACAATATGAACATCACCTGAATAATCCCACGATCCATTATAATTCCATCCTTCATTTGAATCATCAAACGTCCAGCTTATTCCTTCCACAGCTGCACCTGTAGTTCTTGTGACTAACATATTATTTTCATTTTCTTTTACTGCTTTTTCATCGTTTTGTTCTTCAGCATCACTTTTAATTACATGTTCAGAATTTAAATCTAATCCATCTACTGCTTTAACAGCTTGTACACTAACTATGTTGCTAGTTGTAGATAGAACTATCCCCGCTGCTAATAATCTTGTAATTTTTTTCTTATTCATGATACATCAACCTCTTCCTCATAGTTTTACAATACTATTATAAAAGTTATTGACATTTATACAAACACTTTTCGTCAAAGAATATTATTTTTTATATATTTTTATTAAAAATAATAGATGAATCTTATAATTTATTTAATAGATTTTAATCTTCCTATAATATTTGTTGATAAATTCATTAAAATTCTAAATAATTAATTTATAATTATTTAACTTTATTTTAACTATACAAAAAATACACTAGTATAAGCTAGAGTACTGAAAAACTATAAGCTTTTCAGTACTCTAAGTATAACCAATGTATTATTTAGATTCATCAACTGCAAATTTTTCAAATGCTTCAAGGAATTTCTTAACATGTTGTTCATTATGCTTAACGCTTAAAAATACTGCTTCAAATTGAGATGGTGCAATATTTATTCCATTTTTTATCATACATTCAAAGTATCTGTTAAATCTTTCAATATTACATGTTTTAACATCATCATAAGTTCTTACTTCCTTAAGATCTGTAAAGAATACTGTAAACATTCCTCCAACTCTGTTTACTACAACTGGAATATTATGTTCTTTTGATATTTTCATTATTCCATCTTCAAGCATAGCTCCTATTTTTTCAATATGATCATATCCATCCAGATTGTTCTTAAGTTTAGTAAGAGTCGCAAGACCAGCAGCCATTACTATTGGATTTCCAGACATTGTTCCTGCCTGATATACTCCTCCTAGAGGCGATAACTTTTCCATTATTTCTCTTTTTCCAGCATATGCTCCACAAGGAAGTCCACCGCCCATTATCTTTGCATATGTAACCAAATCAGGCTTTACATTAAAAAGACTTTGAGCACCTTTAAATGCAACTCTGAACCCATTCATAACTTCATCAAATATAAGTAATGCACCATATTTATCGCAAAGGCATCTAAGTGTTTCCATAAAATCTTCTTCAGCTTTTATTACTCCCATATTACCAGCTACAGGTTCAATAATTACCCCAGCAATTTCATTTCCATACTTTTCAAATAACTCTGTAATCTGTTTTTTATCATTATAGATTCCTATTAATGTGTTTTCAATTGCTCCTTCTGGAACTCCAAGTGAACCTGGTATTCCATTAGTTATAACTCCTGATCCAGCTTCAACTAAAAATCCATCAAAATGCCCATGATAACATCCTGCAAACTTTACTATCTTATTTCTCTTAGTATATCCTCTTGCAAGCTTAATGGCACTCATTGTAGCCTCTGTCCCTGAGTTTACCATTCTTATCATTTCTATATTATCTAAGTTTTCACACATGAATTTTCCAAGTTCCAGTTCAAGCTTAGTAGGTGCTCCAAAAGCTAATGCATTACTGCTTGTTTCCTGAATCGCCTTTACAACATCTTCATCACAGTGCCCAAGTATTAATGGTCCCCATGCTAACACAAAATCTATATATTCATTATTATCTTCATCTTTTATGATTACACCTTTACCAGATTTTATTACTGGAGGATTCATATTAATACCTTTAAAACATCTTACAGGACTATTTACTCCTCCCGGCATATACTTTTGTGATTCTTCAAAAATTTGTTCATTATTCATTTTTAATTCCTCCCTGTTAAAACTTAAGCTCTATAACAATAAAAACTGCCTGAATATTTAGCAGTATTATAATTCAGGCAACTTTATTAATTTATCTTTAAATATTATTTTTCATTTAATATTTTTGCTGCTTCAAGTGCATGATAAGTTATTATTATATCAGCTCCTGCTCTCTTAATTGAAGTAAGAATTTCCATCATAACTCTTTCTTCATCAATCATTCCTGCTTTAGCTGCTGCTTTTACCATTGAATATTCTCCGCTTACATTATAAGCTGCAAGGGGCATATCAAAATTATCTCTGCATTCTCTTATTACATCAAGATAAGATAAAGCAGGCTTAACCATTATAATATCACAGCCTTCATCTATATCCATTTTAGTTTCTCTTAAAGCTTCCATTCTATTTGCAGGATCCATTTGATATGTTCTTCTATCACCAAACTGTGGAGCCGAATCTGCTGCTTCTCTGAATGGTCCATAGAATGCTGAGCAGTACTTTGCTGAATAGCTCATTATGCTTACTTTTCTAAATCCATTTTCATCTAATGCTTTTCTCATAGAACCGATTCTTCCATCCATCATATCTGAAGGTGCCACCATATCTGCTCCTGCTTTTGCATGAGATACTGCTATCTTATCTAAATATTCTAAAGTTTCATCATTATCAACATCATTTCCATGAACTATTCCACAATGACCATGAGATGTATATTCACACATGCATACATCTGTTATTACTAATAAATCCTTATTAAGTTCTTTTATCTTTCTTACTGCCTGCTGCACTATTCCATTATCATTGTACGCTTCACTCCCACAAGCATCTTTATGTTCTGGAATTCCAAAAAGAAGTAATCCTGCTATATTAGCTTCTTCTACCTGTTTTACAACTTCATCTAATCTATCTACTGAATAATGATAATTTCCTGGCATAGATGATATCTCATTTTTTATATTTTCACCTTCAACTACAAATATAGGATAAATAAAATCCTTTGAATTCAAAGTTGTTTCCCTCACCATATCTCTTATAGCACTGCTGGCTCTTAATCTTCTTCCTCTTTTTAACATAATATTTCCTCCAATCTATTGTTTATGTTTAACTAACTCTACTATTTCTCTTAAGAAGCCATCTTCTGAATGTTCCCTGCACACATCAGCTTTTATTCCTAATTCCTGAAGAGGTTTATTTGTTTTCTGTCCAATTGCAATTACATGTTTTTGTTTTATTGCATCTAATCCAACCATATCTAACATATTATAGACTGTTGAAGGACTTGTAAAGAACACAACATCAACTTCATCAAATGCTTTTTTGTTTCTTACAATACCTTTTACTGTGTTATATATAAATACTCTGTCAACTATTGCACCAGATTTTTTTAAAGCTTCTGCTATGTCTTCCTTTGCAATTGATGAACAAGGAATAAGTATTTTATCATTTTCACCTATATGAGGCTTTAACACTTCAACTAGTCCTTCACCAATAAATTCACGTGCTTTTTCAAAACATACAATTCCTCTTGCTTCTAAAGACTTCCATGTTGCCTTTCCAATTGCTGAAATTTTAGCTTTCAATCTTCTTATATCATATCCCTTTTTAATTAAGTAATCAAAGAATATGTCAACACTATTTACAGAAGTAAATAAAATATGATCATATGACTCTAATTTATCCATATAATTATCTAAAGTATATGGAGTAGGTTCTATTTCTATGGCACTCATAGATGTAACTTCTGCTCCCATATCCCTTAATTTATCTCTAAGCTTAGCTCCCTGTTTCTGAGATCTTGTTATGCATATATTAGTTCCAAACAATGGCTTCTTTTCATACCAGCTTAAATCTTCATTAAGCTCTACAACCTTACCTACAACAATTATGCATGGTGATTCAAGCTTTGCTTTTCTCACTTTTTCAGCTATATCACTTAATTTACCAATTACCTTTCTCTGTTTGCTGCATGTTCCTCTCATTATAACTCCACATGGAGTCTCACTATCTTTTCCATTTTCAACAAGCTGCTTTACTATATGTTCAAGATTGCTGAGTCCCATCATAAACACTAAAGTACCTTCTTCAGCTGCAAGTGCTTTAAAATTCACATTAAGGCTTTTTGATGACATTCCAGTAATAATATGAAAACTTTGAGCAATTCCTCTATGGGTTATAGGAATTCCTGCATAATTTAATACAGCAATTGGAGATGTTACTCCTGGAATAACTTCAAATTCTATATTTTCATCCTTAAGAGCAAGGACTTCCTCCCCTCCTCTTCCAAATACATAAGGATCTCCGCCCTTTATTCTTCCTACAGTATGACCTTCCTTAGCAAGCTTCACAATCATTTCATTTATTTCTTCCTGAGTCTTGTAATGTGCTCCAGGTTCTTTACCACAATAATATACAATACAATCATCATTTAAATAATTTAATATATTATTAGATACAAGTCTGTCATATAAAACAGCTGTACATTTTTTTAAACATTTTATAGCTTTCACTGTTAATAATTCTTCATCGCCTGGTCCTGTTCCAATTATATAAACTTTGCTCATAACCTTATTTCTCCTATTAATTATGTTTCCTATATTTTTACTTTTCCTTTAGTATTTTTTCTGCAAGTTTTCTGCCTACTTCTATATGATTACTTTTTTCCCCTGTAATATCTTTTCTTACTATCTTTCCATTTAAATCATATATTCCTATCATATATAGCTTATCTCCATTAACTTCACTATATGCTCCAATAAGACTATGGCAGTCTCCATTTAATTCTCTCATAAAACTTCTTTCTGCTTCAACAGTAAGCCTTGCTTCACTATCATCAAGTTTCTTAAAGTATTCTGAAGCCTCACTGTTTTTTACACATTCAATTCCTATTGCTCCTTGAGATACTGCAGGTATGAATTCTTTAGGATCAAAATATTCTGTTATTAAGTTTTCTAAATTTAATCTATGTAATCCTGCAGCTGCAAGTATTATTCCATCTAAATTCTCACTTTCCATTTTTGAAAGTCTTGTTTGAACATTTCCTCTTATAGGTACCACTTCAATATCACTTCTTAAAAGTTTCAGCTGTTGTGCTCTTCTTATGCTGCTGGTTCCTATTTTCGCTCCATGCCTTAATTTTTTAAATGGTATATTATCCTTTGAAATCAAAACATCTCTAATATCTTCTCTTTTAAGAATTGCAGCTATTTCAAATTCACTGCTGAGTTCATATGGAACATCTTTCATACTATGGACAGCTGCATCTGCTCTGGATTCTAAAAGTGCTCTTTCTATATCTTTTACAAAAAGCCCTTTTCCACCTATCTTATTTAAAGATATATCAAGCCTTCTATCACCTTCTGTAACTATAAGCAGTTTCTCACTGCTCATGTTAAGTTCATTTTTTAAACCATCCATAACTATTTCAGTTTGAACCTGTGCCAGTTTACTCTTTCTAGTTGCAAGTACTAACTTATCCATAAATGTCCTCCATGTTTAAAATAATTTATCTATAACTTCTTTAGGAAATCTGCTTCTTATACTTTCAACAGCTTCCCCTTTGTCAAATAATTTCTTAAATTCGTCTGTAAAAATAAATTGTATAATTTCCTTTTTGTATTCTGGAATATTCTTTGCTCTATTTCTTATTTTAGTAGTAAATTCTATAAAATCATCATCTTCTTTTAATATTTCACTTATTTTATCTGCTGCCCACACTGAGCCTTTAGGATTTCCCCCTTTTGTATTCAGTGCAAAATTCATAGTCCTTGTTGATCTTTCAGTTGGTACAACTGCCATTCCTTTTTTAAAATCAGTACAATCTATGTAAATTTTATAATTATCATCACAATATTTTTTAATTTTATTTCTTAAACTGTCATCATTTAATACAATAATTATTATGTGCTTATCTTTTAAAAATTCTTCATTAAAATTTTGATGAATCAGCTTTAAGTTTTCATTTTCATACGAAAGTTCTGTTATTTCATCTATAAATTCATTTGATAAAACTTCAACATAGCATTTATTCTTGACAAAATGCCTGACTTTAATAAAGCCGGCCTTTCCACCTCCAATTACTCCTATCCGCATCTTCTGAGAAAAAAATGAAAGAAAAGTATATGCTATTTCATTTTGAATATCTTTTCTATCATCTCCAAACATTCTTCACCACGTCCTTTTAATGTTTCCTCTTTTAAGACTTTAATTGCTCTGTTTATGTAAAAATCAGAAGTACTTTTTATAAGTGTATCTGCCAGTTTTATATCATTTTTATCCTTGCATTTATTTTTAAAAGTTATACTTCTCATACTGTAAACTTCATCACCAAGCTCCTTTATTTTTATTATTTCTGGTGATATTTTCCTAAGCTGCAGCCATTCATTGAATTCCTTCATATACTTATCCAGTATATATTGATATTCCTTCATTCTTTCCACACGAAGCTTTTTATTTTCATCATTCATAATACTTATTTTATCTATATTATAAACTTCAATCCTTTCTAATTTTTCTACATCTTCATGAATATCTCTTGGAACTGCAAGGTCATAGCAATAAAGCTTTTCTCCATATTCATTTATATCCTTTGCAGACAATACAGAATGAGGTGCAGAAGTACATGCTATTATACTTTGAACTTCATCTATATATTTATTTTTTTCATCAAACGAAATAACTCTTACTCTTTCATCATCAATTTCATCTTTGATTCCCATATTTCTCACTACAAGATAAATAACATCTATTTTATGTGACAGAAGATATTTCATTACAAGCTTTCCGACTTCTCCATATCCCATGATCATGAATCTTAAGCATCCCTTTTTGATAGATTCATTAACTGCTATTGATGCTGACGATACTGGAATCTCATAAAGTCTTGATTCATTTTTAAATTTCTTTCCACATGTTATAGCTTCTTGAAATAATCTATGTAGTTCTGTATTCACAGAATTACATTCTAGCGCAGTTTCATATGCATTTTTAACCTGGCCTAATATCTGATCCTCTCCTATAATCTTTGAATGAAATCCACAGCACACTTCAAATAAATGTCTGCATGCTTCTTCCCTCATTGATATAAAAATATATCTGCTAAATAAATAATCCCATTCTAAGATTTCAAAAATCTCTTTTAATAGTTCTTCCTTCTCATAAAAATCATTAAAATAAATTTCTGTCCTATTACACGTTGATAAAATAACAACTTCTTTAAACCTTTTTAAAAGTTTTTCTGTATATATAGGAATCTTTTTAGGATTTAATGTAAACTTCTCCCTGATTTCTAAAGGAGTATTTCTTTTTATTCCTATTAATCCTAGCACATCATCACCTCAACATTAATTTCTTAATTATAATACTCTGAACAAAATTATACAACATAATTATCTGCACAATGTGACTAGTTTAGCAGATAATTTTCAATTTATATTAAAAAGGCCTATGTCATAATTACATTTAAAAATCCATTATGACATAGCCCTTACAATAAAATTTTAAAAAGTCATTATCTGCTAAGCACTTCTTTTATAAAATTTTCTTTGCCTAATCTATCCATTACTCCAGAAATTCTTTCACCCTTAATACCAACTTCTCTATAATAATCCATTATTTTATCTACCATTGGAATTATCTCATCTTCTTTAAATATCTTTCCTAATGAATCCCCAATTCTTATTCCTCTTCCAAATCTTCCTCCAACAAAGATTTCCGCTCCCTGTTCTTTTGCTGTTGCTGCATTAAGTCTGCATAAACGTACACATTCTCCACATTGAACACATAAATCCTTATTATAAACTATCTTTCTATCAACAACTTCAAGTGCTTTCTGCCTGCATCCTTTTACACACATCCCACAGCCAACACACTTATCTAAATCGAATTCAGGAACACATCTTCCCATTATTCCTATATCATTTATATTTGCCTTTGCACAATTATTGGCGCATCCTACAACTCCTATCTTACATTTATGTGGTGTATCTGTTGCAAAATATGAATCTTCTAACTTTCTGCATATTTCCTGAGTATCTATATTACCATGAAGACATACGCTGCCCTTACATGCAACTAAAGGTCTGACTTTCTGACCAGTACCACCATGTCTTAATCCTAATGATTTTGCTTCTTCCATGAAATCTTCTACTTCTTCATCCTTTATCCATGGAATCTCTATCTGAAGTCTTGTAGTTTCACCTACATATCCACGTCCATATTTATCAGCTAAATAAGCTATATTCTTTAATTCTTCTACTGTAAAATTCCCTGCCCTGCTTAATAGCCTTACTGCAAAATGTTCCTTGTCATTTTGTAATAAACACCCCAAAGCTTTAAGTTCCTTTTGTCTTTTTGCATTAACTGCCATATGAATATCCCCCTAAAACACAC
>JBJEJM010000254.1:0-1465 GCA_051878075.1 Clostridium sp.
TTAACTTAAAATCATTTTATTAAATAAAAAAACTTACTATTTAATTTATTGGTTCCTTTATGATTTATTTATTTTGATTTTAGAACTTTGTAGTATTTTTTTATTTTAATACTTAATTTTCGCATATTATTTCATATTTAGACTAATATAATATTATTTGTACAATACTGTTCAATTTAATTATGGTATTTAAATCTACATATTTTAAATATCATAATCAGCATCAACGAATATTTTAATTTTTTGTATTTTTAAAAATATTTATATGATTTATTTACATATTTTTATAATAATGGTAATATATTACTGTAGAATAATAAAAGGAGGAACATTTAATGAAAAAATTACTAAGTATAATGTCAACACTTATTATTGGAGTATCTTTGTGTCCAGTATCTGCTAATGCCGCTAGTGATCCAATTTACCATATTGGATGGAGCACTGATTTTACTCGAGAAACGGGAGTTTCAGTATTAGGAAGATATGAGCAGGGTTATATTTATCATCTAAAAGAAGGACAAACTATTGACGCTTATATGAATTCTGATGACTTCGATGCATTTTTAATTTTAGACAATGACGATAAAGGCGAAACAGTTTATGCTGATGATGACAGTGGTGAGGGAACATATGCTCACTTAGTTTACACTGCACCAAAAGAAGCAGACTATTGTCTCAGACTTACTCAGTGTAAGAAAGCTACAGGAACATATGGAATATCTATTTCCATCTATGATAAATAAAATGTAGTATCGATACTTTATATGTTTTTAAATTAAAAGCATTTTTATGGAACTATAAATTTAAAGGTGGCATAAACTCAACTATATCAACTTAGTAAAATTCTATGCCACTTTACTTTCTACCTTTATAATAAAATATTCATACTAATTATTCTAATCTATTCATGTATTATAAATCTATATAAATTCCATAAATAAAAATATTAAATTTTATCAAAAGCACTTGCAAGCATTAATTTGATCCTATTAATCTGGTTTACTTCACTAGAACCTGGATCATATTCTATTGTTACAATATTCAGCTTGTTATTGATTTTTTTAAGTGCCTTTATTGTACCACGTGCTGCTGCATGTGATGGAAGGCATCCAAATGGCTGCATGCATATAACATTATTTACTCCCCAGCCTGCAAGTTCCATAATTTCTCCTGGAAGCTTCCATCCTTCACCTGACTGATTCCCAAGAGATATTACCCTGCCTGCATTATGTGCAAGTTCATCTATTCTTTCACTTACATAAAAAATCTTACTTTTCTTAAGTGCTTCTAAATATACTTTTTGATATTTTTCTATAAGCTTTATAGTAATTTCTCCTTTAAGCTTATTTAAATATGTACCATCCAAATGTTTATAATTAAATATTTGATTTTTAGCAGATGCTAAAAATAATGATAATAAATCATTATGAACTACCTCTACACCTTCACTTTCAAGCATATCTAC
>JBJEJM010000254.1:1565-10665 GCA_051878075.1 Clostridium sp.
GCTTCATTTAATGCTTTTTCAAGGACTTTCGTATAATTAGTAAATCTGCATTGACCTTCAGTCTGTGCTAATAATATGCTCGTATTTTCCAAATCATATTTTCCAGTCTTTAATGCTTCTATTACCTGCCCAATAACAACTATTGCTGGATAACATATGTCATTGTTCACATACTTTACGCCTTCATCAATTGCATTTTCTCCTTCATTAAGAATAACAAGATCATATCCACAGGATCTGAATGCTGATTCAAGTATATTAAAGTGAATTGGTGAAAACTGAGGTGCTATTATAGTTTTCCTCTTTCCTGGATTTATGAATTTCTTTTCCTCTCTTTTTATAACATGAGCATGTATTCCTGCACTATTTCTTTCATTTATAGCTGCCTTAAGGGATCTTAATCTTATTCTTGCAGCACCTAAGTTGCTTCCTTCATCAATCTTTATATTAGTATAGATTTTTGAAGCACTTTCAAGTATTTCCGAAACTGCATCTGTTGTAATAGCATCAAGACCACACCCAAATGATGTAAGCTGGACTAAATTAATATTTTCTTCATTTATAATGAAATTAGATGCTCTATATAATCTTGAATGATATGCCCACTGATCCACAACATTGAATGTTTCTTTAGTATCTCCAAGATAAGCTACAGAATCCTCAGTAAGTACAGCAAATCCAAGACTGTTTATTAACTTTGGAATTCCATGATTTATTTCAGGATCAACATGATAAGGTCTTCCGCCTAAAAGTATTCCCTGAATATTATGTTTCTTAATATACTCTACTGTTTCAGCACCTTTTTCCCTTATATCTTTTCTAAATCTCTCCTGCTCTTCAAATGCCTTATCTACTGCATAATTTATTTCCTTTTGTGGAATATTAAATACTGATAAGGCATCCTTTAATCTCTTCTTAAGCTTTCCTTTATTAGCAATAGGAAGAAATGGATTCATAAAGTTCACATTATTTTCTTCTATACTATCTAAATTATTTTTAATTACCTCTGCATATGAAGTTACAACAGGACAGTTAAAAGTATTAGCAGCACTCTCAAATTCTTTACTTTCATGAATAATGCATGGATAAAAAATATTCTTTATACCTTTTTGTATTAAGTTTTCAACATGTCCATGAGTCATCTTTGCAGGATAACATGCTGTTTCAGAAACTATTGAAGTAAGTCCTTTTTCATATATTTTCTTAGATGATTTATCTGAAAGTTCTACTCTGAATCCAAGATTAGTGAAAAGAGTAAACCACAATGGATAATTTTCATACATATTAAGCACTCTAGGAATACCTATGATTCCTCTTTTAGCTTCTGAAAGTTCTAATGGTTTATAATCAAATACTCTGTTGTACTTATATTCATAAAGATTAGGTATATCCTTATTAGCATTATTATTTCCAATAGGTTTGTCACACTTATTTCCTGCTATAAATCTGTTTCCATTAGGAAAATTATTTATTGTTAAAAGACAGCTGTTTGAACATCCCCTACATCTTGTATTAGTTGATTTCATCTCGATATCATCAATATTTTCCATTGGCACCAATGATGAAATATTATTTTCTTTTCCTTCACTGCTTAATAAACTTTCATCAAGTGTTGCTGCAGCTTCATCTAAGGATTCCATCTTCTTTGTATAAGATTCTTTTGCAATTATTGCTGCTCCAAATGCTCCCATAAGCCCTGATATATTAGGTCTTATTACATTCTTTCCACTTAAAAGTTCAAAGCTTCTTAGTACAGCTTCATTATAAAATGTACCACCCTGCACAACTATGTTTTTTCCTAATTCATCTGGATTTCTTAGCTTTATTACCTTATAAAGACTATTCTTAACAACTGAATATGCAAGTCCTGCTGATATGTCCTCTACAGTAAAGCCTTCTTTCTGGGCCTGCTTTACCCTTGAATTCATAAATACAGTACATTTTGAGCCAAGGTCTACAGGTGCTTTTGCAAAAAGAGCTTTCTGTGCAAAGTCCTTAATTTCATATCCTAATGATTTTGCAAATGCCTGAAGAAATGAACCGCATCCTGCTGAACATGCTTCATTTAAAGTAATGCTCTGTACTGCACCATCTTTAATCCTAAGACATTTCATATCCTGTCCACCTATATCCAGAATGAAATCAACATCTGGACAGAAAAATTTTGCAGCCTTATAATGTGCAATTGTCTCTATTTCTCCAACATCCATAGAAAATGCTTCTTTTAAAAGATGCTCTCCATAACCAGTTACTCCGCTGTATGCTATCTTTGCACCTTCTGGAAGTTTCAAATATATTTCCTTTAATATATTTGAAGCTGTATCTACTGGATTTCCTTTATTGCCTGCATAATATGAATACAGTATTTCATTTTTTTCATTAATAAGTACAGCTTTTGTTGTTGTTGATCCTGCATCAATTCCTAAATAACAGTTTCCTTCTGCTTTATTTATATCAACTTCATTAACTACTGCTTTATTATGTCTTTCTTTAAATTCATTATATTCTGATTCACTCTTAAATAATGGTTCAAGGCTGTCACTTTTATTTTCTTCTTCTACCTTAATATTCTCAAGTTTTTTAATCACTGTATCATAATCATATTCATATTTTCCTTCACAGCTTAAAGCAGATCCAAGTGCAACATAAAGTTCAGAATCCTCTGGAAATATAACATCTTTATCTTTAAGTTCTAAAACTTCAATAAACCTTTTTCTAAGTTCTGATAAAAATGTTAAAGGTCCTCCTAAAAATGCTACCTTTCCAATAATAGGCCTTCCACATGCTAAAACACTTATAGTTTGTACAACTACTGCATGAAAGATTGATATTGCTATGTCACTCTTTTTTGCTCCTTCATTTATCAAAGGCTGTACATCAGTTTTAGCAAAAACTCCGCATCTTGCTGCAATAGGATATATATGAGTATATTTCTTTGCTTCTTCATTAAGCTTTGATGCATCCATATTAAGAAGTGAAGCCATCTGATCAATAAATGCACCTGTACCTCCTGCACAAGTTCCATTCATTCTCTGCTCAACTCCGCCATTAAGATACGTTATCTTTGCGTCTTCTCCTCCAAGTTCTATTACTACATCTGTTTCAGGATTGTATTTCTGAATTGCTTTTGTACTTGCCACTACTTCCTGAATAAATTCAACATCAAGTTTCTCTGCAAGACTCATTCCTCCAGAACCTGATATTGAAAATGTAAGTCTCTTATTTCTTAATATATTTTCTGCATCCTTTAGACATGATTTAAATGCATTTCTAATATCAGCTAAATGCCTTCTGTATGTTTTGAATAGTATATTCTCTGCTGGGTTTATTACTACCATTTTAATAGTTGTAGATCCTATATCCACCCCTATTTTTAATAACTCCTTCATTTTTTCCTCCTCATAGGGTCCTCACAATGATTTGACTTTGGTTAATTCATATAATTATCACAAAGAAATTATATCATACTAAATATTATAATAGCATTAGAATAGTAACAAAAGTAAATATTACTTCATATTTTAAATATAGTGGATAAAACTTCATATTTTAAATTAAAAAGAGGTGTTGATGTTATGAAACAACATAATAATCTTTTTAAATTAGCAGCATGCTCTAGTATGACACTCACATCTAAAACTGGTAAAAACTATTGGTTTCGTACATGTGATTATATGAAAAATATATGGGCTGGAGGAGCACATATTGTTTCTTTTCCTGAAGGATATGAGATAAAATTTACAGATAAGGAAAATAAAACGCCATCAAAATATAAAATTCTAGGAGTAACTTATAATAAAACAAACAGCTGGATTCTTGATGGAATTAATTCAAAAGGACTGGTAGGAGGATTATTATTTTTAGACGAAGGAACAAGCGCTTACTATGCACAAGACAATTATACAGGGGTAATTGGAATGGATATTGTCACCAAATTATTATCCTTATGTGCTACTGTAGATGATGTCATACAGGAAGCTTCAAAGATTCAAGTACTAAATATCCCCATATTCAAAGGACAGTATACTCTAGCAAGTATGCATTATATTTTTACTGATGAAACAGGAAATACTGTTATTCTTGAAGCAGATGACATTAACAGACCTGGTATATTCAGAATATATCAAAAAAATGAAAATATCGGAGTATTGACGAATTCTCCACCCTATAATAGGCAGCTGAATAATCTCTCATGGTACATTTCACAATCTCCTGAATTGAAATATGGATATGATGGCAAAGCATTGACTCATATTATAATTGGAGGAAAAGAGATAAAAGCAGATAAAAATGCAAAACATATATCAGTAAATGGAACATTCCCTGGTTCTTATTCTTCTTATGACCGTTTTATAAGATTGTCTATGCTTAAAGCATTAAATGATAATGGAGTTAATTTCTCAGATGAAGAAATGCTGGCTAAGGGCAGTGGAATTATGAGTTCCATTTATGAACCAAATAATAATGGAATTTATGATTATAGAAAATTAAATAAGAAAATGAAACCAATAGGTAATAAAAATTATTTCAGTCAATATATGGTGATGTATAATACGTCAGAAAAAGAATTATATCTAAAGCCATTTGATGCAGTTACATGGACAAAATATAATCTTCATAACTGCTCTGATGAGATATTAAAAACATATGAAGCTAATCATAGCGGATCTGCTGGTATTCTGGAAGGCTGTTAATATGGAAATTTAAGATGCTATAAACATTGCCAGAACAATTGAAAGCTGCACCACAAGAATGTATTCTTTAATGGTACAGCTTTTATAGATATTATTGTTTTTATAAAGCACATATGCAGAATATAATATTTATATGTACATTAGCTGTTTAAAATATTACCTCCATTAACATGAATAGTCTGGCCTGTAATATAAGAAGCATTTTCACTTGCAAGGAAAACATAAGCTCCTGCTACTTCAACTGGCTGGCCTGCTCTTCCCATTGGAGAATCACTTCCAAATGTAGGCATCTTATCTTCACCAAATGAAGATGGAATCAATGGTGTCCATATAGGACCTGGTGCTACAGCATTGACCCTTATTCCTGTCTTTCCTTTTGCAAGTGCTAAGGCAAGAGATCTTGTGAATACTTCCAGCGCACCTTTTGTCATTGAATAATCAATTAATGTCTCATGTCCCTTAAATGCAACTATTGAAGTAGTATTTATTATACATCCTCCAGATTTTAAATGATTCATTGCAGCTTTTGTCATGTAAAAGGCGCCATATACATTTGTCTTAAATGTCTTATCAAACTGTTCATCTGGAAGCTGTTTTATATCCGTACATTCATACTGAACAGCTGCATTATTCACTAGAATATCGATTTTATTATATTCAGATATAACCTTTTCAATAACACTATTACAGAAATTCTTATCACTTATATCTCCAGGAATGAGAGTACACTTAACACCTGCTTCTTCTACTTTTTGTTTAGTAAGCTGTGCATCTTTATCTTCATTTTTATATACTATTACTACATTTGCTCCCTGATTTGCATAAGCTATTGAAACAGCTCTTCCAATTCCACTGTCTCCTCCTGTTATTACTGCTACTTTATCTTTTAAAATGTCACCTTTTTTGTTATAACAAGGATCATCATATATTGGCTGTGGATTCATTTCAAATTCTAATCCAGGCTGTACATTCTGATGCTGCTTTGGAAAATTAACTGGAAAGTTCATTTTATAATTCCTCCTAAAAATTATAATGCTGAATGACTCAGCATTATAATGAGAATGTGATTAACTTATTTTAAATGTTAAATGCTATATCAATATTAGCTTCTCCATAAGTTTTTAAAATATTATATTTATAATAATTATTACAATTCTATTACGTTAACTTTTACATGTTTTTATCTATGGTATAATTTACCGTGTAATAAAAACAACTATTATGCTATTGGAGGTAGCCCTATGAGCAAAAAAATATTAAGTTTATTATTTGCAGCATTAATAAGCAGTACATTAATCACAGCATGTGGAAACTCTTCTGCTGATACAGACTCTAAATCAAAAGATTCAGATGTCCAAAGCACACAGAATTCTGATGACAGCCAGCCTGCTCAGTCTTCTACTATTTTTGATACACCAACAGTAGAAGTCAAAAAAGTAGTTTCCATTGAAGACTTAAAAGGAAAAGATTCACACTCTGTTGCTTCAGTTCTTGGAACTCCAGTCAATGAAGAAAATAATATTTCGACTTATAAAAAAGATGGATACACTTTTGATATAACATATTATGATTCAATATGCGGTCAGATAAAAATAACACCTGATGCTGAAATGAAATATCCTGCTGATGCCACAAATTCTTTAAAAGTACTGGGAATCACAGCTGGAGATGCAGATACTATTTCTCCTGTAAATTTTGTATGGAATAATAAGTTCAATACCTATAAGATTTCTGTAATTCCAGATAATACTGTAGAAAATAAGCTTGCATATATAAATGTCATTTTAGATGAACAATATAAATAGCAGTAAAATCTGATTCAAATCTGAATCAGCTTTTACTGCTTTTAGCTAATTTATCTATCCTGATTATAGGCACTCTATGACTTATTCCATCATCATCATTAATTGTTGTATAGTCTAATGATCCTTTTATAGTTACCCATTCATTTTCATTAATATCTATTATTTTATCATATTCCGCTAAAATACCCACTATCTTTGAATCAGCTGCACAGCATGTCATAATCATTCTCCCTATTACAAACTGTGTATTCTTTAAATAGCTTTCCCTGCAGACAAAACCCTTCATCTCCAATTCCTTCCCAATAAATGCATCTGGGTCTTCCTGAATTTCTTCTAATACATTCAAATTATCATTATCTATTTTTATAAACTCACCATAATTACCTTTTTCTGATGATTTATTGTCATTCTTATTATTAGCATGATTATCTTCTCTATATTCATTAATCAGAAAGTTATTAAGCTGCCTGTGCCTGAATGAATCCTGACTTTTGATTGATATGAATCCAATAACTAATGCAATGAGAATAGGAATGTATTTCACTTTTAAATTTATGTTATTCTTTGGTGTAAATATATTCTTCACTTGAAATCCTGCAATTACAAATATCATAAATACAGCTAGGATTATATATTTAATCATTTTATCTCCTATATAAAATTGTATCTTTCCAGTATAAATTATATATAAGAAGCTGAATGCCATCAAAATAAGAGTTATGAACCACATAAATTCATCAAAGTTGAATCTTTTCACTTAACTTCTTCCTTTCTTATGCTTAATGCAGATTTTTTAAACTGCCATGTAGAATAGAACCATCTCTAAAAATATGTCTGCAGAAAGTTTATATTATATAAAATCATGCTGCCCCGCATATCATAAACAGACATGAAACAATAAATACAACTCCCATAGTAACAAAACTTAGTTTAGATACAAATTTTTTTCTAAATGCTCCTGAAAGCATAATTAAATTCTTTAAATCAAGCATAGGTCCTATTAAGAGAAAAGCTGCAACTGAACTGAATGAATAAGTCGAATAAAAAGTCTTTCCTACAAATGCATCTGCTTCAGAGCACAACGATAATGCAAAGCCTAGAAACATCATAAAGACTATGACAAGAACTTTGTTTTCACTTATAAATTCAAATCCCCTGTGAGATGCTACAACCTGAAATGCACTTGATAGAAAAGCACCTAAGATTAAATATCTTGCTATATCCAATAATTCTCGATTAGTATGTTCTATCAATGCTTTTATTCTGCTTGAACCCTCTTCTACTACAGCCATACATCCACAGTCACATAAATTTTTAAAATCAACGCTGCCTGAAAAAATATTATTTTCATCTTTGGATAACATATCCATAATAATGCCTATAATTATTGCACACGCAAATCCACCTACAGTTCTCACAATCACCATTGACGGCTTATCATAAAATGCATAGTAAGTAGACATTATAACTATTGGATTGACTATTGGAACTGCAAGCATGAATGTTATTCCAAGGCCTACAGGAACACCCTTGCTTATAAGCCTTCTTGTTATTGGGACAATAGCACATTCACAGACTGGAAAAATCAATCCAGCTAAAGCTGCTCCTATATATCCAAGTACAGGACTATTAGGTATCATTTTTTCTATAAAATCCTGAGACACAAATATCTGAATAAATGCCGATACAAATGATCCAATTATTATAAATGGAATTGAATCTAAAATTATGCTTGTAAATATAGTAGCAAAATCTCCTATTTCATGTATATTGAGCTCAATTCCATGCTTCTTACATACATATACAGTTACAAGGATAAAGCCGCATACAAGAAAAATAAACATTTCTTTAATCCCCCTCATAAGTTCCCCCTTCTTTCAAAATATGTTTATAAATTCATAAGCTTAACTTTGATTTTCTTTATAAATCCATTATCTATGACTTTTGCTTCTCTTAATCTGCTTGTTAAATTAAACTTATTGTCCACTTGTAAAATAAATGCTCTAGTATTTATTCCTCTCAAAGTATTTATCTGCTGCTTTAATGCCTTCTTTTCAAGTTCTTCTGTATTATTCAGGATTATCATATTTGAATCCTTTATAAAAGGAACAATATAATATCCTAAATTGTCTATGTTATTTATAAGTTTTCTGCTGTCTGCTACAAAATATATTGTAGAAATTCTAAGCTTCTTTTTAAGCTCTCTTTCTTCTAATTTCTTTCTCAGGTTTTCAAGCTTATCTGTACCATTAAATTCAATTATTATCCTGTTTGGGCTGAAAGTTTCAATATATTTCTTTAAACATTTATCTATGTCATCTACATTTTTCAGCTTTTGTATATCTACTGGATAATTCTTATCATTGATTTCATATATTTTCTTATTTCCTTCTTCCATTTGAATTATTAAAACTTTTTCTCCCTCTACCTGGCTTTCTTTTAAAAGGGAATTGATAAATGAAGTTTTTCCGTATCCTAAAAAACCTGTTACAACTTCAATATCTATTTTCAATACTCCATCCCTCCTCTTTAAATTTAATTAAGATACATAAATAAAACTAATTATTTAAAAAGTTCATCTAATCTTTTTTTATTTAACAT
>JBJEJM010000255.1:0-10649 GCA_051878075.1 Clostridium sp.
AAAATAGTAAAAAATGTTGATGAATTAATGAAAGCTGAATCAGAAAATAAAATAGGAGCTTTTTTATCAATTGAAGAAGGTGAAGTAATACGAGGAAGTATTAAAAGACTTCATGATGTTTATGATAAGGGAATTAGAATAATTACAATAACTTGGAATTACAAAAATAAGCTTGGATATCCAAACTATAAATTTAAATATAAAGACAAAGGTCTTACCAAGAAAGGAAAAGAAGTGGTAAGGGAGTGTGAAAGGCTGGGAATATTGCCGGATGCATCTCATTTGTCAGATGGAGGTTTTTATGATTTAATACACATATGCAGAAAACCGTTTATTGCATCTCATTCAAATGCAAGGGCTGTAACAAATAATCCAAGAAATCTTACAGATGATATGATTAAAGCTTTGAGTATAAAGGGTGGTGTAATGGGGCTGAATTTCTGTTCTGATTTTTTAAATGATAATCATAATTCATTTGCTTCACTTGAAGAAATTGCTGCACATGCAAAACATATAAAAAATGTTGGAGGAATAGATGTGCTGGCAATTGGAAGTGATTTTGATGGAATTGGAAATGAAGTTGAGATAGCAGATGCATCTCAGTTTGATAAGCTGTATTATACTCTAAAAAATAACGGTTTTAATGATGATGAAATAGAAAAAGTTTTTTATGGTAATGTGGTGAGAGTATTCAGAGATACTATAAAATAATAGAGAAAGGTGGTGCATAAGCAGATACAGGATCAATAGATATTGTCTTCTGAATCTGCTATTTAAAGACATGAGTAAATTAAGGGGAAAGGTTGCACTTGTTACAGGGGCATCAAGAGGAATAGGAAGAGCTATTGCAATAGAACTTGCAAAAGAAGGAGCAAGTATTGTAATAAATTATTCAAAGGATGATAAGGGAGCAGAAGAGACTCTTGAAGAAATAAAGAAAATAAATGGCTATGGAATTTTAATAAAACAGGATATAAGTTCTTATGAAAAAACTCAGATTATGGTTGATGAAATAATTAATACAATGGGTAAGATTGATATTCTTATAAATAATGCAGGAATAAGTACTGTGGGTTTATTTATGGATTCTGATAAAGAATCTATTGATAGAATTATGGGAGTTAATTTAATCGGTCCTATATATTTAACAAATCATGTTATAAAGCATATGATATCAAGAAAGAGTGGTGCTATAGTAAATCTGTCATCAATATGGGGTGAAGCAGGGGCTTCATGTGAAGTACTTTACTCAGCAACAAAGGGTGGGGTTAATTTATTTACAAGGGCTCTTGCAAAAGAACTTGCACCATCTAATATAAGGGTAAATGCAATTGCACCTGGTGTAATAGATACAAGCATGAATTCTTTCCTTGGAGAAGAAGAGAAAAAAGAGCTTGAAGAAGAAATTCCATTAGGCAGATTTGGAAAGAGTGAGGAAATAGGAAAGCTGGCTGTATTTTTATGCAGTGATGATTCTTCATATATTACAGGGCAGATTATAAGAGCTGATGGAGGATTTATTTAGCAATTTATATTTAAAAAATGATATTAAAGATGAAAATACAATTTAAAAAAGGCTTTTGCAATAAATTGCAAGAGCCTTTTTAAGGATAATTAGATTGAGGATTATAAAACATTAAATTGTTACAAAGATATACTCTTAGATTTTTAACAATTTAAATACTCGATTTTTAACTTTCAATTGTATTATCAATATATTCATCTTCAGAATGAACAATTTTATCTAAATAGAAGTAAAATTCCACACCACCTTCTATATTTCTAATATTAAATTCGCTGTTATGGAGTTTTAGAATATTTTTTACAATAGATAATCCAAGACCAGTACTATTACGTTGAGTTCTTTCTCTTGATTTATCAACTCTGTAAAACTTGTCAAATAATTTATTTATATCATCTTCAGGTATACTTGTTCCCATGTTTTGAACTGAAATCCTGAATTTATCAAGTCCTTCCTCAATGTTCACATTTATATCATTTCCAGGAGGAGTGTATTTTATCGCATTAGTAATAAGATTTGTAAACACCTGTTCCATTTGGAATGCATCAGCATATACGTAGCTATAAGGATTTGATGACTTAAAGTTTATATTAAACTTATGTGCTTCAAAATCGGGTGCATGTTTTTTTATTACCTTAGAAATTAATCTGTTTATATTAAAATCTTCAAAATTAGGTTTTACAGTACCAGATTCAAGTTTTGAAAGTTCAAGCATATTAGTAACAAGTACACTCATTTTTTTAGATTCATCAATTATTGTATCTAAATATAGATTAGCATCTTCTCCAGTTACTATACCATCTCTTATTCCTTCAGCATAGCCTTCGATTATTCCAATAGGTGTCTTTAATTCGTGGCTGACATTTGCTGTGAATTCTTTTCTCATAATTTCAAGCTGTCTTTCTTTTTCAATATCATCTTCAAGTTTTTTGTTTTTTATCTTTAAATCGATTAATGCACGGTGAAGATTATTTGACAGCATATTTAATGAAATTGCCAGACTTCCAATTTCATCTTCTCTTTCAGTAGAACATCTCACTGAAAAATCCATATTGGCCATTTTATTGGCAACTGAGGTAATAGTTACAAGAGGTTTTGAAATCATATTGGAATAAATAAGTGCAAGTATTATAGAAACTGTTATTAATCCTACAAATATATAAAAGACAAATTCATTTATTACTTCTGAAGCTTCTTCAATAGGCTGTATAGAAGCAACACAGAATATGAGACTGTCATTATTGCTGCTTAGTGACATAGGACTTACTACACCTATTTTATGACTTCCGTTGCTCTGACTGTAAAATTGAACATATCTTGTATGCGAATTATTGATAACATCATTAATAAGGTCTTTGTCATTCATCAATTCCATATAGAAATTTGCAAGTGTTCCAGATACTACATTATTACCACTAAAATCACTTGAAAGATACTTGATTTCTCCACTTTGTGAGGTTATTGCTATTTGTGCACTATTGTCATCTTCAAATTTTTTTAAAGCTTTAAACAAACTTTTATCTTTAGAAGAATAATCATAAGAGTGCATTGAATATAAATCACGGAACTTGCTGACTTCTCTTACAAGTGATGCTGTTTTTTTGTATACATAGAATTTTTCGAAAAATACCATCTGGGTTAAATAAGCAATAAACATTATCCCTGCTATAAGAGATAATGTTATAAAAAATAATCTTTTAGATAAACTATGTTTCATTTAATAAAACACATCCTTATTATTTGCTGTCAAATTTATATCCACTTCCACGCACAGTTACTATCAAATTTGATTTATCCAGAAGTTTTTCACGAAGTCTCTTGACATTTGTATCTACAGTCCTTATATCACCATAATAATCTAATCCCCATACATGATCTAAAATATTATCCCTGCTGAGTGCAATACCTTCATTATCTACAAGATATATAAGAAGTTCGTATTCTTTTGGAGAAAGTGATATTTCTTTTCCATCTACTTTTACCTCATGTGAAAGTTTATTTATAGTAAGTCCGTTAAATTCCTGAGAGCTTGAATCAACATCTTCACGAGTTCGCTTTAACAATGCTTTTACTTTTGCCATAAGTACTTTAGGACTGAAAGGTTTAGTTATATAATCATCAGCACCATAATCATATCCCTGAAGTTTATCTTCTTCTTCACCTTTTGCTGTAAGAAGAATTACAGGAACAGTAGAAACTTCTCTTAACTTTTCAAGCATAGTAAGGCCATCCATTACAGGCATCATTATATCAAGAAGCACTAAGTCTATTTTTTGTGTACTGAATATAAGCAGTCCTTCTTCACCATTTGATGCTTCAAAAACATTAAAATCATCTTTTGTTAAGTAATCCCTAAGCAGGAATCTAATCCTAAGTTCATCTTCAACAATTAAAACAGATTTTTTCATTAAAGATCCTCCTTATTATTTTAAATATAATTTGATACTCAAAAGATAAAAATTACATAATTATAAAAATGTATTTTTATATTATTTTTCACATTTAAATCCTGATAATATATATATTATCATAGAAATAAGTCAATTTTATAACAAAATAAGTTATTTGAATTGATTTGATAACATTATTTTATCATGATTTGTATAATTGGGAATATTAATTTTTTTATCTCAGATTTCACATGTTATTTAATACTGTATTTTTATTTGAATATAAAGTATTATTAATATAGAAGAAATGAAAACATATTTTGGGAGAACAGATAGAATGATAAAATTAAATTTTGATGTTAAAAGACATATTCTTGAAAATGGTTTAGAAGTAATAACTATTAAGAAAGATACTCAAATAGCTTCAATAAATATCGGTATAAAAGTAGGCGCATTATATGAAGAATTAAATGAGAAGGGAATAAGTCATTTTATTGAACATGTACTATTTAAAGGAACTACAACTAGAAACGATGAAAAGTTAAATGAAGAATTAGAAGCACTTGGCGGTGAATATAATGCATATACAGATTATGATGCAACTGTATATACAATAAGCTGTCTTAAGGAAGAGTTTGAAAATGGGGTAGAACTTTTAGGAGATATGATAATCAATCCTGAATTTGATGCAGATGAAATAGAAAAGGAACGAGGGGTAATATTATCAGAAATAAGAATGAGCAAGGATGACATAGAAGATCTTAGCTTTAAAAATGTCAATAAGGCAGCCTTTGATAAAAGTTCACTAAAATATGAAGTTACGGGTCTAGAAGAAAATGTTTCAGGATTTACAAAAGCTCAAATAAGGGAATATTATAATAAACATTATACACCTAAGAATTCACTTATTACTCTGGTTTCTTCATTGAGTCATGATGAAGCACTTAATCTTATAGAAAAGCATTTTGGCATGTGGAAGGGAGAAAAACCAGTTAATAAGCCTATAATAAAAGAAAAAAATAAGAGTATAATGGAAGTAAACTATAAAAAAGATATTGAGCAGAGTACAATAGTGTATTTATATACTTTTTATGGATTACATAAGGAAGATGAACTGCCTTTAAGAATTTTAAATCATAGACTTGGTGAAAGTTCAAATTCGCTGCTATTTAGGGAAGTCAGAGAAAAGAGGGGGCTTGCCTATGACATATACACTCATTTAGAAATAACAAATAACATAAAGACATTGTATATATATACTGCTGTATCTGAAGAAAACATAGAAGAAGCAAAAAATGCAATTGATGAAACTTTGAAAAATGTTGTTGAAGGAAAGATTCAGATTGGAGAAAAGGACCTTGATATAATGAAAAAGGTTCATAAGATGGCTGTTATTTCTACATTGGAAGATTCATCAGAATTATGTAATTATATGCTGCATCAGGCATTAGAAGATGAAGACATATATGAATTCCTTAATGATATGGATAGACTGAACAATTTAAATGTGGATAAAATAAATGAAATAAGCAGGAAAGTATTAAAGAATCCAACTATTCATATTTTAAAGGCAGATAATTAAAGCAAAAGGTGATAGAATATGGCTGTTATAACTAAAATAGAGATTCAAAAAAGAAATAAAGAAAGGGTTAACATATACCTTGATGGTGAATATGCTCTTTCTATAAGTGCAGAATTAGTATATAAAGAAAATCTTCGAGTAAAAGACAATATTGATATTGATAAAATTAAGGCTGTTGCAGATAAGGAAGCTTATATAAAATGTAAAAACTCAGCTATCAGGATAATTGAAAAATCATATAAGACAGAAAAAGAGGTTATAGAAAAGTTAAAGCTAAAAGGCTATGAAGATAGGCATATAGATGCCAGCATTGAATTTTTAAAAAACTATAATTTCTTAAATGATGATTATTATGCTGAAGCATTTGTAAGAGATAAACTTAATTCAAGGGGAAGCCAGAAAATTAAACAGGATCTTATAAAAAAGGGTATTTCAAGAGACATAATTGAGGAAAAGCTGAGTGATGTAGACAAAACTGCCGAAAAAGAAGTAGCTATGAAACTGGCTGAAAAAAAACTAAGGGTAATAAAAAAGAGTGAAAATGATACCTATAAAATAAGTGGAAAGCTCTATAGATTTTTAATATCTAAAGGATATACTTATGATATAGTAAAGGAAGTTGTTAAAGATGTAATGTCTATTGATGATTTTGAATAATATAAGTTATAAGAACTTTAGAATTATTGATAAAAATGATTTATAAATTAATGGAGGAAAATAGAAGGCATGAAGAAGTTTTTTCTTATTTTATTAAGCACTATATTGGTAATAGCACAAATCAGTATTATAGCAGTGTTATTAGTCTTTCCTTCAGTTACATTTGATGATTTGCTAAACGGTGATTTCTTACAGTATGGTGTAGAAGAATTAATTAACACATTTGACGAAAAATCTAAAGGTTTTATTAATGAAATAGTAATATATAATGGTACAACTATAGAAGATGGTATAAGATCTGATGAAAATATTAACAAAAAGGCTGCTCAATTAGCCAAAGAAGGGAATACTGACAGGGAAAAAGCTGAAATATTATATGAATGGATAGGCAGTAATATAAAATATGATGATAAAAAGGCTGAAATAGTTCTCAGTGGAGCTGAAAGAGAAGATATGCCTGAAAGTGGAGCAAGGAGTGCATTTGATACAAGAACAGGTATATGTTTTGATAAAGCATGTCTTTATGTAGCTATGGCAAGAGCAATTGGACTTAAAGTCAGGTTAATAAGTGGAGAAGCATTTGATGGAGAAAAATATGTAGGGCATGCATGGAATCAGGTATATTTAAAAGATGAAAATAATTGGATCAATGTGGATACTACTTTTTATGGAGCAGGAAACTATTTTGATTCAAATTTATTCAATGAACATAAGGTTGATAGTATAGCAGGGGAATGGTAATACCATTCCCACATTTATTTTTAATTCTAAATAAATAGTACAGAATTTATATTTTTTAATTCTATTGAAGGATTAAATTTTTTGAAGTTTAGAAATTAGTAAATTTACAGCTTTTTCACATTCATCATCATCAGGATCAATTGACCAGGCTAAATTGAAAAGGCATAATGCTTTATCAAGGCGATTTTTCATACTATAACAATATCCAAGATTAAAATAATATTTACTTTCTTTCTGGAGCGAAATTGCTTTTTTTAACATATCTATTGCATCATCAAATTTTTTAAGCTTAATAAAACAAACTCCAATATTATAGTAAGAACAGGGAATATTAATATTTTGTATTATGGCTTTAGTATAGCAGTTTATAGCTTTTTCATATTCTTTGTTGTTATAAAGTCGATTTCCTTCATTAAAGTAATTCATTAAGCTTATCCTCCAAATTTAAAAATAAATCATTTTTATTATTGGCTAAAAATGGGCATTATATTCAAAGTTAAAATATTATTTTTTATAAAATTTTAATTAAATTTTCTATTAAATAACAAATATAATAGAAAAAACAAAAAGTATGTGGTATAATTTTCAAAGATATATGAAAATTTACTGTGGAGACTAGGTAATAATGAATATCAATGATAATAGAGTAGGTGAAATGTAAAGCATGGTAAGTTATAAAATAGGTGTAGATGTTGGGTCAACTACTGTAAAATTAGCAGTTTTAGATGATAATAATGATCTAATTTATAGTAAATATGAAAGACATTTTTCAGATATAAGAAGTACTATAATATTGTTAATAGATAAATGCTTTAAAACCCTGGGGGATATCAGTTGTACAGTTTGTATAACAGGTTCTGGGGGTCTTTCTGTTTCTAAGTGGCTTAATTTAAATTTTGTTCAGGAAGTTATTGCATGTTCTAGAACAGTAGAGGAATTTATTCCACAGACAGATGTTGTTATTGAGCTTGGAGGAGAAGATGCTAAAATAACATATTTTACAGGTGGAATAGAACAAAGAATGAATGGAACATGTGCAGGAGGTACTGGTGCATTCATTGATCAGATGGCAGTACTTTTAAATACAGATGCACAAGGACTTAATGAACTTGCAAAAGATCATAAAATTATATATCCTATAGCTTCAAGATGTGGAGTATTTGCAAAAACAGATATACAGCCATTAATTAATGAAGGCGCTGATAAATCAGATATAGCAGCATCTATATTTCAGGCAGTAGTTAATCAGACAATAGGAGGGCTTGCATGTGGTAAACCTATACGAGGAAAAGTTGCATTATTAGGAGGACCACTATTCTTCTTATCAGAACTTAGAAAGAGATTTATAGAAACTTTAAATTTAACAGATGAAAATGTAATAATACCAGAAAACTCTCAATTATTTGTTGCTATTGGTGCAGCAGTGTTGTCAGCTGGTGAAAAGAGTATTTCATTAAAAGAAGTAGCGGACAGGGTTTCTAAAATATCTGATATAAAAGAAGATGCAGCAACAAGACTTGAACCATTATTTAAAGATGAAAAAGAATATATTGAATTTAAAGATAGACATGATAAGGATGTTGTTAAAAGAAGAAATCTTGACAATTACAAAGGAAAGGCATTTTTGGGTATAGATGCAGGTTCTACAACAACAAAGGTTACACTTATAAGTGATGAAAATGAATTATTATACAGCTATTATGGAAGTAATGAAGGAAGTCCATTAAATAAGGTAATAAGTATAGTAAAGGATTTAAGTGATAGAATACCAGATGAAGTAGAAATAGTAAACAGTGCTGTTACAGGATATGGTGAATCACTTATAAAAGCAGCATTGCATATCGATATTGGCGAAATTGAAACAATAGCTCATTATAAAGCAGCAGACTTCTTTTTGCCGGGTGTCGATTTTATCTTAGATATAGGTGGACAAGATATGAAATGTCTTAAGATAAAGAATGGAGCCATTGACAGCATAATGCTTAATGAAGCATGCTCATCAGGATGTGGTTCTTTTATTGAAAGTTTTGCTAAATCTTTAGGAATGAAAGTTGAAGATTTTGCTAAAGAAGCTTTATTTTCAAAAGCACCAGTAGATCTTGGATCAAGATGTACAGTATTTATGAATTCAAGAGTAAAGCAGTCTCAGAAGGAAGGGGCAGAAGTTTCAGATATATCAGCAGGTCTGTCTTATTCTGTAATAAAAAATGCATTATATAAAGTTATTAAATTAAGGGATGAAAATGATATTGGGAATAAGGTAATTGTCCAGGGGGGAACTTTTTATAATGAAGCAGTTTTAAGAAGTTTTGAAAAAATTTCAGGAAGAAATGCAGTAAGACCTGATATTGCAGGCCTTATGGGGGCTTTTGGATGCTCACTTATTGCTAAGGAAAGATATGTAGAAGGTCATAAAACAACACTTCTTTCAAAAGATAAAATTGATGAATTTAAAATGGAATCAGAATCTAGAAGATGCGGAAAATGTGGTAATAACTGTCTACTTACTATAAATAAATTTTCTACTGGTGAAGAATTTATTTCTGGAAATAGATGTGAAAGAGGAAGTGGGATAAAAACAACTGAAAAGGAGAAGCTTCCTAATTTATATGATTATAAATATAAGAGAACTTTTGGATATAAACCATTAAAGCCTGATGAAGCTAAAAGGGGAATAATTGGCATACCAAGGGTGTTGAATATGTATGAAAATTATCCATTCTGGTTTACGTTATTAACAAACCTTGGATTTAGTGTAAGATTATCATCACCTTCAAGTAAAAAGATATATGAACTAGGAATTGAAACAATACCATCAGAATCAGCATGTTATCCAGCAAAACTTACTCATGGACATATTATGGATCTAATAAATAAAGGAATCAAAAATATATTTTATCCATGTGTAGTTTATGAAAAAAAAGAATTTAATGAAGCAGATAATAACTACAACTGTCCTATGGTAATTTCTTATCCAGAATCAATAAGGAATAATGTAGATGCATTAAAAGAAAATAATGTTAACTTCATTGAACCATTTTTATCTTTAAATAATCCAAAAGAACTTGCAAAGAGAATATGTGAGGAATTTAAAAAATTCAATGTTTCATTGGATGAAGCAAAGACAGCTGTAGAAAAAGCTATACAGGAACGTGAAAATTATAAAAATGACATAAGGAAAAAGGGCGAAGAAATTCTTGATTATCTTAAGAAGAACAACAAGAGAGGCATAGTCCTTTGTGGAAGACCATATCATATTGATCCTGAGATAAATCATGGTATTCCTGGAATTATAAATTCTTATGGTATGGCTGTACTTACAGAAGATAGTGTAAGTCATCTTGGAAAGATTAAAGATAAATTAAGGGTTGTTGATCAATGGGTATATCACTCCAGATTATATAGAGCAGCATCATTTGTAGCAGAGCAGGATAATCTTGATATCATACAGCTTAATTCTTTTGGATGTGGACTTGATGCAGTAACTACTGATCAGGTATCAGAAATAATTTCGTCTAAAGGAAAAATATATACAGTTCTTAAAATAGATGAAGGTAATAATTTAGGGGCTGCAAGGATCAGAATAAGATCTCTCAAAGCTGCAATGGATGAAAGAGTAAGGAAGAATTATAAACCTGTAGAAGAAAAAATTGAATATAAAAACAGAATATTTACTGATGATATGAAAAAGACACATACAATATTGTGTCCACAGATGTCTCCAATTCATTTTAATATAATACAGGAGGCAGCCAGA
>JBJEJM010000256.1:0-10606 GCA_051878075.1 Clostridium sp.
ATATGTAGATCATTATTTCAACTTCTATTCATTAATAGATGCAGAGGAGCATTTTAATTATATTGGACTATTCTTTAAATTACTTAAGAATTGTGTATATACTTCAATTGAAAATTTAAAGAAACTTCATGTAGAAAATTATTAGAAAATTTTCAATCAATACATTGCTATCATTTGTGGAATCATAAAGTTAAATACCGAATTAAAATTTTTATGAATATAATATAGTTTTATTATTAAAACATATATATTTAGAAACATTTATTTATAACAATGTAATATATATAAAATACCATATAAAAATAGGACTTACCGCCAGCAATTTTAACTGCTAATACGACAGTCCTATTATCCTACAAATTTATAACATTCTAAAACTTAATATACTTTATACTCTATACTACTTATTTTTTTACTGTCTGACTCATTAAATATACTAATGGAGAATTCCAGTATATATCAACTTCATTAGTAGAATAGCTTTCCTTATTATCTATATAACATTGTGCTGCTGGTTTACCTTTTAATAAGCTTTTTGCATATGGGTCTTGAAGATCCTTATTTGGTCCTCCAACCAACATACCTGGTATTGCTTGTCCTTCTACTATAGATGGTCTGTGATGTGGATTTTTAGCTGCATCAGAGCCATATCCTGTAACATAAGACATTCCTACTGAATTTTTTCCAAAACAATAATTTAAATGCTCCTTTGCATATTCAAGGTATTCTGGATTTTGAGTGATTTCATATGCTTTAGTAAGAAATATGCCATTATTGGTTACTTCAAGATTACTTCCCCAACAATAATTATCCCCAATTGAAACATTATATCCATCATTCTTGCTCTTAGATACTATTTCATTAGCCATATCTATAACCTTATTTTTAATATATCCACAGACATTTTTATCTGCACCTTCTGCACTTAAATATGCCATTGTTCCGTAATTTCCCACAGAAGCCCATCCATATCCAGTCTTTAACCCATCATCTGATAAAATTTTCTTGAATGCTTTATCATACTTCTCTTTTCCTGTTGCTTTAAATAGCTGTGCAGCCGCCCAATATCTCTCGTCACTATCATCAGAATCTTCATATTCTCTAGTGGAAATTTCCGGTGGATTTTTAAATCCTCCGCTGTTAGGTGTATTCTCAAGATAATTCCATGCTCTTTCACCAGCTGCAAGGCATTTATGTGCAAGTTCCGAATCTATGTCTTTGAAGTTTTCGTATCCCATTGCCATAACTGCTGCAAAATCAGCTGTTGCTGTTGTTGAAATTGGGCAGACAATTAATTCATCAGTTTCCTCTTCGGGCTTTACAAATCCCGGAAAATTTGCACATGTTACTTTGTGATATACTCCTCCACTTGTAGGTTCCTGCATTTTCAACATCCACTCTAACTGCAGCTTTACTTCATCAAGAACATCTGGAATTCCATTTCCACTTTCAGGTATGTTAAAATCATCACCAAAAGCAGTTTTATTATCATCATATGCAGATAAAAGATCTGCTATTGCTTTTGAAGATGCAACTACATAACGTCCATAATCCCCAGCATCATGCCATCCACCAGATACATCAATCATTTTATGTGTTCCATAAATTCTTGCAGGACTAGTATGACACTTGTCATGTTTCCATATTCCTGCATATTCTTCAGGCAATTCCACTCCACATCTCTGAGTGTAGAAAAATCTTACTGCATCTTTAAATGCATTATCATATACATTTTCACCTATATCAAATTTAAATGAAGTTCCAAGACTGTCAGTTTCAATTCTGTAAGTTCCAGGTGTCTTTAATTTAGAGAAATCTCCAAATCTGTCATTTTCACCTGCTGTTTCATTATTCATTTCTCCGTAAATCTGACCTTCATATACTGTCTCTCCTGTATCATCCTTTACTACTTTGAACACACGGTCTTCTGTAGGTACTCTGAATACTGCCTTTTTATTTTCATCAGGCTTATATCCAAGCTGATTTAAAACAATCTTCTGCTCTTCTTTAGGCTTCTCATCATCATATTCTATACCTGATCCATCAAGGAGTACCAGACTTACATTATCAATGGTAACTGTATGAGGCGGAAGTTCTGTTCCATCAATATTTCCTAGATTGAATGTTAGCCTTGGGAATAAGTCATTTTCATCTTTCATTGTAAAATCTACACTTACTGTTTTTACATCATTATTTATATCTACTATGTCACCAACATATGCCCTATAATCATCTCTATTAAGCTGAATGCTATAATATATACTTCTATCCACAGTAGAATTTATGTCAAATTTCAAACGATATTTTCCATTCTTGTACATCTTGAATCCATCATAATATGTCTGCATACTATATGCAAGCTCTCCACAGTTATCAACCTGCACATTTATTGCATTATTCTGTGCACTTAATTCACCTTCACCGCCATTACATCTGTAAATTCCCCATCCGTCTAAATTATTATTATCAATTGTTCCATTTTCAATTAAATTAACTTCTTTTTCGTCTGCATGTACTGCAATTGGCATGTTAAAACATGTAAACCCATTTGAAAGCACTGTAGCTGCAACTAATGTCATAATTATAATTCTTTTCATAATATCCCCCCTCATTTACCCGTTGTTTTAACATATAATCCCATAATATACAAATATTACAGGATTATATGTTATATATATTATTCTTATATTTAAAGAAATAATATGTGCATCGTACCAAGTCATACTTTAATAAGATTTATTTAATAAATCCATTTCTTAACACGTTCTGCTATTTGGGGATTAGATTCTTTTAATATATTATATTGTTTTTTTCTATGGGTCATAATATACTCATACAGTTTAGGGTTATCCCTTTGAAGAAGCTTTTCATATTGTTTACGCTTGCTGACATACTTATCATAGAATACTTTATTTTGTTTTTCCATTTGTTCTGCCAGTCTGACTCTATGTTCCACAATATTTGCTTCCACTGCATCAACAGGCTGACCAAGTGCTGCTGATATTTCATTTAAATGCCTCTCAAGATGTTCAAGAAGTTTATCCTGATCATACGCTTCTAAGTATTTCCATGCCTTTGACTTTAAACCAATATCAGTTTCTGGAGTCAATGTCTCTGTTAATTTTGTAATATTTTTAATTATTTCTTCTGCGTGTTTTTCCATCTGTGCTTCTGCATCACTGCCAAATGCCCATTCAAATTCTTCAACAACTTCTTCCTGTATCATTTCAGACCTTAAGTGCTTCTTTTCAGATCTTCTTTCATTAGAATATGGTGGAAAGATTCCTTCTTCTTTAAGTGCCGAACTAATAGTTCTACGTACAACACCCTCTTCTAATAGATAGCCAAGATCTAATTTTCTCATCTCATCATTTAAATTTCCTATATGCTCTGTAATATAGAACTTAATTCCCTGGTCTTGAAGTTTTTTATAAAGCATATCAAGTCTGTCTGCTGCTGTAAAATCTATAGTGTTTATTCCACTTGCATCTATAATTATTATTTTCGTATCATCTCTTATTGAATTTTCAATATCATTAACAAATGTATTAATATTTGCAAAGAATAAGCTTCCACTAAAACGATAAATTACTGTTCCTGAAATTTCTCTGGCATCACGATTTCTCTTCAAATCAAAAAAGCCTTCTCTTCCAGATATTACCCCTAAAAAACTTCTTGGCGGTACCGCTGATTTCAATATCATTGCAGTAAATGATAAAATTAATCCAATTACAACACCATATATTGTTCCAAGTATTAATACTGCAGCAAAAGCACCCATAAAAATAATAAATTCAGTCTTATTAACTTTATATAGCCTTACTGCAACATGTATTTCAAGTACTCCAATTAATGCTGAAATTACAATAGCTGTGAGAACCGGTACAGGCAGATACCCAATAAATCCAGTAAAAAACAGCAAAACCATAATCATTGATATAGCTGCAGTAATTGATACTATCTTTGTTTTTGCGCCATATTGCTCAGCCATTACAGTCCTTGATACACTTCCATTTACAGGACAGCATCCCAAAAATGCTGAGGATAAATTACTAAGTGAAAATGCTAATATCTCACGATTTTCATTAATCTTATAATTATTCTTTATAGCAAAATTTGTTTCTGCAAGTAGTGATTCTGCAAGTATAACCACTGCAATTGGAAGGCTAAGCATAAATCCATCTTTAAAATGTATTACAGTAATGTCTGGAAGTATTAATTTTGGCAGACCTTTATCAACATTTGAAAGAAGTGCTACTCCATATCTATCTACATGAAATACTATTGTTGATAATGCACCTAATATCATTACAACAATACTCATAGGAAACTTTGGTGAAATCTTCTTTGAAATTAAAATTAATGCTAGTGAAGCAATTCCCATTACTAATGAAAGAATGTTAATATGATTTACACTTTCTATCAAGCGCTCCGTTAATTCAAAAAGTTCACCATGCCCTGCAGAAGAGCCCATAAGCTTTGGAACCTGCATTAATATAATTGTTGTTCCTATTCCTGTAATAAACCCTCCCATTACTGGAGTTGAAATATAATTTACCAAACGTCCTGCTTTAAATATATAAAATACAAATAACCATATAGCAGTGTAAAGTGTAAGTGCAGGTACCATACTTATAGCCTCTGAACTGCCAGATTCTATATTAAGTGACATAAGAACTCCACCCATTAACGCTGCTGGCGCTGCATCTACACCAAAAATAAATTGATTAGAAGATGATATAATGCTGAATATTAAGATTGGCAATACTGAACCATACAAGCCATATACAGCTGGAAGGCCTGCAATCTGCGCATATCCCATACCTATGGGGATAGATACTGCAGCAATAATAATTCCTACAAATATTTCTTTTGATATTGTTTTTATACTAACTCCTTTTATACTAATTCCTCCTTTTCCATTTGCTCATAGTTTTATACAATATAATTGCTATTAGTTTTATTATTATGATATCAATTAAATTAATATTTCTTTGCTGTATTCTAAGTCATTATATTTTATCTATGCATCGTACATATTTAAATTGTGGTTATATTTGGTTTATTATAACATATTTCTTAATATTTAACTTGCACAAAAATAACACTATAAACACTATATTAAATATAATTATTTCTTAACTTTAATTTAAAAATAAAAATATACTCCACTTTATAGTATGCTGTATATTTTTCACATCATACTATATAAGTGAAGTATATTAAATAAAAATTATATTATTCAATTATTAAGTTCAAAATATAATAATTTATGTACTTTTACAAGCTTATAATAGAATTCATTTATAAATTATGCATATCCATATCTTTTATTATTAATACTAAAACACATAGTGCTTACAATTAATGAAAGAAGTTCAGCAGCTACTACTGCCAGCCATATTCCGTTAATCCCCAATATTCCTGGTAATAGAAATATCATTATAACTTGGAATACCAATGTCCTCAAAAATGAAATTAATGCTGAAATAAATCCATTATTTAATGCTGTAAAGAATGAAGAAGCAAAAATATTAAATCCACCAATAATAAATGATAGTGAAAATAATCTTATAGCTTTTGTCGTCATTTCCAATAAATTCTTATCATAACTTACAAATATCCCTGAAAGAGATCCTGCCATTATTTCAGCAAGAGAAGTTAATACTATTGCCGCTGTTCCAATAATCACTAAACTCTTTTTAAATAAACTTTTCAGCTCATCCTTATTATCAGCTCCATAATGATATCCTATTATAGGTGCAGCACCAATTGAATATCCAAGATATGTGCCAGAAAAAATAAAAGAAACATACATAATTATTCCATAAGCAACAACACCATCAGAACCTGCAATCTTCATTAACTGCATGTTATAAAGCATATTTACAAGGGACATGGATAGATTTGTCATCATTTCACTTGATCCATTTGCACTTGCCTTACCTACAACTTTTGCTTCAAATCTTGTCCTAACAAGTTTTAAAGGAGTACTAGCATTAGTTTTAAAATAAATAAGAGGGATCATTCCTCCTACAATCCAGCTTATTCCTGTTGCAAGAGCTGCTCCTATAAGTCCTATTTTAAGAACATACATAAACAGGAAATCCAAAAACATATTTGTTATACCTGCCATAAGTGATATAATAAGTCCCATTTTTGGTTTTTCTGCAACTACTAAAAAACTTTGAAATGCATTTTGAAGAAGGTAAGCTGTTAATAATATAATCATTACTCTTCCATAAATAACACAATCATTAAGAATTTCACCCTCTGCTCCAAGGAATTCAGCTATTGGTCTTATAAATACAGCTCCCAATATACTTAGAATAATTCCTATACATATTAGGAAATATATAAGTATGGAAAAATACCTATTTGCATCTTCTTTTCTTCCTTCTCCTAATGTTTTTGATACTAATGCACTCCCTCCTGTACCAATCATAAAACCAACTGATCCTAAAATCATAATAACCGGCATAATCAGATTTACTGCTGCGAATGCATCACTTCCAACAATATTTGATACAAAGACTCCATCAACAACTCCATAAATAGAAGTAAATATCATCATTATAATTGTCGGAAGTGTGAATTTAATAAGCTTTGAATAATTAAAATGTTCATTTAAACCTATCATTGATTTCTCCTCCATATTTATCTTTTTGTGTTTTGTTTTTTAGTCAACTAATCATATAATATTGACAAAAACAATACGTAATCATATATTAATATAAAGTATGCCATTATGGGAGAGTCAAGATTAGTTATGAAAAAGGAAGATTTATTAAGTATTGGTGATTTAGCTTTAAGGACAGGAGTAAGCATTAAATCTTTACGTTATTATGATAAAATTGGGATATTAAAACCCAAATATGTAGATTCTGATACAAACTATCGTTATTATAGTTATGAACAGGCACGTATTGTTGATATAATACAATTGTTTATCTGGCTTGGTGTTCCACTAAAAGACGTAAAAACCTTAGCTATGGATAAAGATAATAACATGAATTTTAAAGAACTAATTGGATATGGACGTGATCTAGCTGAAGAACAAATCCTAAAACTCAAAAATGGCCTTCAGTATCTAAATACTATTGAAAATGAAATAAATCGAAGTGAAAGTTATAGAGATGATGAATATAAAAAATTTTTATTAAATGAAAAATATTGCTATGTTCTTCCTTATTATGAAGATACAATTAATGAAAAATTTTATTTAAATATAAATAATATCTATCATTCCATTATAAAAGAAAATTTAGATATGGGATATGAATACGGGCTCATTATTAGAAGAAAAAATTCAGTGGTAACAAAGTATACATTTGTTGATATTAAAACAACTGATATAGATATTGCACAGTCAGAGAATATTTTTTATATTCCTGCGCAAGAGTATTTGTGCAGAAAAACAAATATATTAAATTTAGATAAAATCAATACATTGTTTAATATAGAGAATAATCAAAATGATTATACTATGGTTATCTGTGTAGAATATAACTATGATTTTTCAAATCCTTATTTTGAAGTAAGATATTTTAGTAATTGTGATGTATTATAAAAAAATAATAAAAACAAAGGATGGTAAATAAATGAAAAAAGGGTTAATTATTATTAATATTTTATTAGCATGCACTAGTATATATTTAGGAGGAAAAATATACTTCACAGGAAATCAAGCTGAAAAAGAAGAGTTATTATCATCTACTATTTGGGAATTATATAGCCAGGGATATACTAAAGAAGATATAGAGAGTATAAGAATGAAATATAATCCAACTAAAGGTGGAGCTTTACCCTATGAAACAGCTATAGTATTTAAAGAAGATCCATCTGTAATGAAAATGTATAATTGGGATAGTACTAAAAAAGAAAAAGTGGTTTTATCTCAAGAAAGTGCTTCTTAATCAAGTAGGAGATAAATAATTATTTTATTTAGCTTCCTCTCATACAACCGTTCGGTATACAACAGTTCATCAGAATCTAACAATTCAATTGATAAATTTGTGTTAGACTGATAAATCTCAGAGTCTCTAGTATTTGTTAGTTAAAAATTTACTTAAGAAAAAGCTATTGGATATTCTCCAGTAGCTTTTATAATTTTCTTCCCATCATAACTCCCATTGCTGAAGCCATCATAAGACCCCTTGTCCATCCACTTGAATCTCCAAGGCAGTGAAGACCTTTTATGTTTGTTTCAAAGTTTTCATCTAACATTATCTTATTGCTGTAAAATTTAACCTCTGGTCCATAAAGAAGAGTTTCTGGACTTGCAAAGCCTGGTACTACAATATCCATTGCCTGTATAAAATTAATTATATTTGTCATTGTTCTATATGGAATTGCTGCTGTCAAATCTCCTGCAACTGCATCCACAAGTGTATGATTGATATTTGACTGCTTTAATTCTTTCTGCCATGTTCTCTTTCCATCAAGAATATCACCAAATCTCTGTACTAATATACTTCCATTGCCAAGCATATTTACAAGCTCTGCAACTTTTCTTCCATATTCAATAGGTTCATTAAATGGCTTAGAAAAATTATGAGAACTTAGTATGGCAAGATTAGTATTATTTGATTTTTTATCTTTATATGAATGTCCATTTACAACAGCAAGATTATTATCATAATTTTCCTGACTTACAAAGCCGCCAGGATTCTGACAGAATGTTCTTACTTTATCCTTAAATGGAGCTGGATGACCTATAAGCTTTGATTCATAAAGTACTTTATTTACACTTTCCATTATCTCGTTTCTAAGTTCAACTCTTACTCCAATATCAACTGTACCAGCCTTGTGATTTATATTATGCTTGACACACATATCCTTAAGCCAGTCTGCACCTTTTCTTCCAGCTGCTACAATAACTTTTCTGCATTTTATTTCTTCATCTTTTGTTTTTGTATATGAATCTGAAGCAAGTACTCCATAAATAACACCATCTTTTATTAAAAGATCCTTAACAACTGTATCTGTTCTAAGCTCAACACCACAATTTATAAGATGATTCTGAATTTTCAAATATAATTCATGTGCTTTTTCAGTTCCTAGATGTCTTATTGGACAGTCAACCAGTTTAAGTCCTGCCTGTATTGCTTTTCGTCTTATTCCTTTTACAGCTTCATCATTTCCTATACCTTCAACATGAGTGTCTGCTCCAAAACTTAAGTAAACTGAATCAGTATAATCTATGTATTCCTGAACCACATCTGCACCAACAAGATCTGGAAGGTCTCCTCCAACTTCATGGCTTAGTGATAATTTCCCATCAGAGAAAGCTCCTGCCCCTGAAAAACCTGAAGTAATATTACAGTAAGGTCTGCATGAAACACATTTTTTTAATGTAGCTTTAGGACATTTTCTCTTATCAACACTTTTACCTTCTTCAATCAAAAGAATTTCAGTCTCTGGTTTCCGCTTTTTAAGTTCATAAGCTGTAAATATTCCAGCTGGACCTGCACCTACTATTATTACATCATAATTCATAATATACATCTCCCTTTGTTTCCAAATTAAAATAATTCAGTAAATACTTATAGCATGAGCAATTTACGGAAGCTCAGTAGAAACATCCTCCCCATATTGCAGGACTTATATAAGTGAATATTAATAATATTTATTCTTTTAATGTTTTTCCAAGTATATTTTATACTATATTTCAACATATTTCTATATTCAGATTAAATAAACATAAATATTATTCAAATAACTTCTTATTTTCTACACAAAAAATACCCCCTTTATAGAAGCAGTTTTATTATTCTAACTGTCTGCTATAAAAAGAGCATATATTTTTCGTGGATTTCATTGTAACAGTATAGCTTGATCTTTTAAAGCCACCAAACTTTAAATATACTTCTTAATGATTCCCTTTGTTTCCAAGTAAGTTGCCCAGAAATATCCACCATAAATCACTAGACACATACCTGCTGTAAAAAGTATATGAGATGTAATTCCAGTCCCACCCGAAAGCAAAATTATAATTTTAGAACATATTGTAAGACCAGCTATTGAATGAATACATGCAAGTGATAATGGAATCATGAAATATATTGCTATCTGAAAAAATAATGATTTATTAATCATTTTTTCATCTACTCCAATTTTCTTTATAACTCTATATCTTTCTATATTATTATCACATTCTGATAACTGCTGAATTGCTAAAATAGCTGCACTTGTTACTAAAAATATGACACCCAGATATATTGAAATATAAGAAAGCTGTGCTCCAAGTTCAAATGATTCTGCTAAAACTTGTTCTTTAGTTACATAATTAATATTACTTTTTATATCTTTACTTAATAATGATATGGCTGAATTTAATTTATCCTCCATCCCATCTTTAAACATTATGTTTGTAAAAGATGTTGAATTATTGACTCCATAAACTATGTCATCATTTACAGCTATTATAGCTAAATTATTCTTTACTGATTCATTATTAATATTAACAGACAATACATTCTTTTGGGCTGGCATTACTTTTTTCCCATTAATAATTATTGGTTCATTGTTTTTTATAAAATCATTAAGAATACAGTCTATGCTATTTGTATCGTTTAAAAGTATATATTCTGATTCTTTGATAGTA
>JBJEJM010000257.1:0-10548 GCA_051878075.1 Clostridium sp.
GAAATCCATCAAATAGGTACAATTTCTAAAACAGATGTATGTATTGCATACATTGAAGGTGTCGCTGATGAAAAAATACATAAGAAAATAGTTGACAGTTTAACTAATGTAGATTTAAATGCACTTACTGTAGGTGATCAGAGTCTTGTAGATGCTTTAATAAAAAAGAATTCATATACACCATTTCCTAAAGTAAGATATACTGAAAGACCTGATGTTACAGCTGCACATATAGTAGAAGGAAAATTTGCTATTCTCGTTGATAATTCGCCAAATGTAATAATACTTCCTACTACTGTATTTGATTTTACACAAGATATAAATGATTACTATTTTCCTCTTTTTACTGGAAATTATTTAAGATTAGTAAGAAACTTAACAATATTTGCAACTATCTTTCTAATTCCTATTTTTCTTTTATATATTGATGGTTCCATAATACTGCCTGAATTCTTTGATTTCTTACGTCCAGAAGCTGATTATCGAATACCTATGTTTTGGCAGTTTTTCATACTAGAATTTGCAATTGATGGTTTAAAACTAGCATCATTAAATACACCGAATCCCCTTGGAACATCACTTTCAGTAATAGGTGGATTAATTATAGGTGAATATACAATTAACACAGGCTGGTTTACTGATCAGTCCATCCTATACATGTCCGTAGTAGCACTAGCAGGTTTCACTCAGCCAAGTGTTGAAATGACTTATGCATGTAAATTTATAAGAATATTACTTTTAATAACTTCAAAATTATTTGGTTTATACGGATTAATCGGTGGAACAATTTTAGTAATAATTATTATGGCCCGCACTAAAACAATAGTAGGTGAACCTTATTTTTATCCTTTGGTTCCTTTTAATTGGAAAAAATTAAAAACACTTTTATTTAGAACAAAAACATCAAAACAAGTTCAACAATCTTAAAAATCAAAGGCATATGAAAAAATTCATATGCCTTTGATTTTATTTTATTGAATTTTTAGGTTTCAGTACAATACTCCTATATTCTTAATTATACAAGTCTTGTTCCTTCTTTATCCTGAGTGATTAATTTCTTTTTCATTAATCCTCCTAATGTCATTTTAAAGTAATTCTTACTTGTATTAAATTCCCTTTTTATATCCTCTGGAGATGATTTATCATTATATGGAATAAATCCTCCATTTTCTTTTAACATAGACATAATTTTTTCACTAAGTTCTTCTCTTGCATCCAGTCTCTTCTTTCTAGTAGTTATACCTATCATGCCATCTTCATAGATTCTCTTAACTCTTGCATGTATAGTTTGACCTGGGTATAAATATTCAAAATGTTCATTGGCTAAAACAAGGCCCTTATATTTTCCATCTATTGCTACGTTTAATGTACCATTTTCATTAGTATTATATACAATTGCAGATACTTCATCTGAAACTTTATAAGTACCTTCTTCTGCCATATCTAAATATGCATCTATTTTTGTTGTACCAGCTAGTCTGTCAGTTTTATCTATGTACATGTAAATCAGATACTTTTCTCCAGTCTTTAACTTAAAAGTCTGCTCTTTTAATGGTATAAATAAATCTCTTTCAAGTCCAATATCAGCAAATGCTCCTATGCTGGTCTGTGATACTATTTTTAAATATGCCACTTCTCCTGTAGTTAAATACGGCTTCTTTAATGTAGAAATCATTCTGTCTTTAGAATCTCTATATACAAAAACTTCAATATTATCACCTTCATTTATTACAGTTCCTTTACAGGCACTGTTAGGTAATAGTACCTCATCTCCAAATTTATCCTTAAGATAATATCCAAATTCCACCTTCTTGCTTACAACTAAATTACAATATTGTCCTAATATTATCATCTTAATTCCTCCATATGCTTTTTTACAGCATTCAAACTCCTATTCCATTTCCTTGCTTATTCTAACATAATTCAAGCTTGATTCTTTATTTTTATTTATTTCTTCTTCTGTCAGTTTTCTGACTACTTTCGCAGGATTTCCAAGAATTAAAACTCCATCTTCAAATTCTTTATTCTGAGTTACAAGTGCACCTGCTGCTACAATGCTATTATTCCCTATTTTTGCTCCATTTAATAAAATTGCTCCCATACCTATTAAAGTATTATTCCCTATTGTACATCCATGTATTATAGCATTATGTCCTATAGTACAGTTATTGCCAATAACAACTTTATTAGTTTTATCAACATGAATCACTGAATTTTCCTGAATATTTGTATTTTCACCAATTGTTATACTTTCCATATCTCCTCTAAGCACAGTTCCAAACCATATGTTGGTATTTTTCTTTAAAGTTACATCTCCAATAATAACTGCTGTTTCAGAAATATAAGATTCATTATCAATAACAGGACTTTTTTCTTTATATTTTTTAATCATATAATTACACCTCTTTAAATAATTTAAATTTAAAGTTCTCAATTCTTGATAAAGTTATTTTATCATTAGATTTAGTTATTGTCATTATTTTAACTGTTCCACTAATAAATATATATTATAAAACAATTTTAAAGGAGATATTATGGCAAAAAGAAAAATTTCAATATCAGATAATACTATCGATATAAATAATTTAAAATTTTATTTTGGCATTCCACATGCTCATTGTGCCTTCTCTACCGGTATAGGAACTCCTTTAGAAGCTTTTGATTATGCAAGACATAACGGCCTTGATTTTCTAATACTTACAGATCACAATAATTATTTAACTAAGCCTGTCAGGATTAAGGGAAAAGAATTCAGCAAATGGGAAGCTTCTCAATATCTTTCTGCTAGGTATAATAAGAAACATGAAAATTTTCTTTCAATAATTGGTTTTGAAAGTAAAACTAATCTATTAGGAGATATAAATGTAGTCAATTCCAATATATTTTTTACTGGAACCCTGAATAATCTACAGCTGCTGGTTTTATGGATGTTAAATAATCCAAATGCTTTTATATCTATAAATCATCCACATAAATCAATTGAACATATAGAATATAATCCAATATTAAATAGACTTATTACCTGTATTGAAGTAGGCAATGGATCACCTCCAAATAAATATCAGAGATATGAAAAATATTATTATTCATTGCTTGATAAAGGCTGGAAACTTAGTGCAATAAATAGTCAGGATAATCATAGATTAAATTTCGGCGATAATGAAAATCTCACTGGTGTAATTGCCAATAATTTAAACATTGCTGAATTTATTAATGCTTTTAGAAATAGACATACATATTCTACTGAATCTAGAAGCTTAAACATGTATTTTATGATCAATGATTTTTTTATGGGAGCATCCATTCCATATGCAGCTGATGAGCTTAATTTTTTAATTTTTGCAGAAGATCCTAATAATAAAATTTCCGAAATACAGATTATATCTAATAATGGAACTGTAGTTAAGAAAATATGTGACTTAAATATAAACAGAGTTCGATATATGTATAAACATGAACCTTTACAAAATGAACATTGGTATCTTATAAAAATCATATTGGAAAATTCAAAAATAGCAATTAGTTCCCCAATTTTCCGCGAATAAAAAGTCGGCTGTAAAAACCGACTTTCCTTCTATTTATCTTTTTTCATATTTTTTACTCTGTTAGGTTTTGCCTTTGGCTTAATAACTATAGGCTTTTCCTTCTTTTTAGGACCGCCTGTTTGCTGTATTTCTATAAACCATAATAAAAATAATACAGTAGCTATAGTTATTGCTGCATTTAAGTATCCGTTAATTCCTTTTATAAATAGCTGAATACAAAATAATATTACTGATATTGATAAAGGTATCCACTTATTTATACGTACTTTTGTAAATACATATAATCTACATGCTGCATAAAGAGCTAAAATAACTACAAGCATTACAGCATAAAATAAAATCGTAGATAAAATACTCATTTATGAATTTCCTCCTTATAAAATCTATATAAATAATATTAAGTTAATTTCATAATATTATCAAGTGGTGTTACTTTTCTTTTTTTCTCTAATTTTATTTTATATGGAAAAAGAGTTTTTATTAAAATATTAAAATTTCAAAATTATTTTTGCATTTTTTTATATTTTCCTTTAAATTTTAGTTTTTTTTTGATAAAATATAAAAAATAGAATGCATATTTAAGAGGTGATATAATGGCTTTTGTTCCAAATGGTCAATTAGATGAATTAGATTTACAAATTTTAGAACTTTTAATAAAAGATTGTAGAACTCCATATTTAGAGATAGCAAGAATTTGTCATGTAAGTGGTGGGACTATTCATGTTAGAATGAAAAAGATGGAAGATATGGGGATAATAAAAGGATCAAGAATTGTTTTAAACCTTCCAAAACTCGGCTATGATGTCTGCTGTTTTGTAGGTATTTATGTTGATAAAACATCTTCATTTAATTCAGTATTTGATAAAATGTCTCATATAAAAGAAGTAGTTGAATTGCATCTTACAACTGGAGATTACTCTATGTTTGCAAAAATAGTATGTAAAAATATTTCCGATCTACAAGATGTTTTACTTAATAAAATAAATAATATTGATGGTATTTCAAGAACAGATACATTTGTTTCTCTATCACAGCCAATAGATAGAAATATCAGTTTATAGTAGTTCTTTATAATCTATTGCTCATATAAAATTTTAAAATAAATTGATAATTTATTTTCTGTTTTTATAAAAAATAAATATAGATACAAAAATCATCTTTTCATAGATAACACAATCTTATTTATTCTATTTTTAATATTTTAAATTATAAGCACAATAATTTTTAGTATATTAAGAGAATATTTATTTATATATGAAAATAGCTCCTATAGATATCTATAGGAGCTATTTTTGAGCATAATTTAAGAAAATATTAATTTAAACTTTCTTTTTTTTGGTATATAATATAATAAATTCAATCAGAGAAACTAAAAGGAGGCTTAAATATTTTGATCAGCTTAATTAATGATAAAATCTACTTTTTAGTATACCTATTTACATTTTATTCTTTTTGTGGATGGTGTCTTGAGGTTTCTTATTATTTTAAAAATGAAAAAAGATTTGTTAATAGAGGTTTTTTAAAAGGTCCTTTTTGTCCCATATATGGTTTTTGTATTGTAACACTTATCTTGCTTTTAGAAGAATATAAAAACAACGTGATATTATTATTTATATTTGCTTTTTTCATTACATCATTTTTTGAATATATTACTGGCGTTATTCTTGAAAAAATATTTAAAGCAAAATGGTGGGATTATACCGATGACCCATTTAATATTCAAGGTTATGTATGTCTTCCTTATTCTTTATTATGGGCATCTGGAGAAGTTCTTATAATTACTGTTATTAATCCAGTTATAGAAAAAATAATGTATGATATATCATATATTTTAAATTCTGCATTTTTTTATTGTATTGTTTTTTACTTTTTATTAGATTTTTCACTAACCATACATTCATTACTAGGTTTTGATAAGTTTTCATATCCTTTTGAATTTGCTTCAAATGGTTTTTCATTAACAAAAGTAACTTCTATTTCCAGCTTCTATAAATATAAAGCTAGAAATAAAATCAGATCCTTTGAAAATGTATTTCATAAAATAAAATTAAGCAATAAAAAACTCATTCAAAATTTTAATACTAAATCACATAATCAATTTTCTGAAATAATCAAAAATATTAGAGAAAAAATCAAAAAATATTAAGGAGGAACAATCCTCCTTAATATTTTTTCTATTATTTATTCATTTTTTTAATCTCATCAAATAATTCTATTGCAGCATTTTTAGGTCCATTTTTTTCCTGTCCATAAACTCCTAAACATGTTCTTATCTGGCCTACTTTAACCTTATTATCTTTGAACATTTCATCAAAATATTTATCTATAAGTACATCAGTTTCTGCCTGTTTCTGAGCTGGACCAAATGGATTAGCAAAATATGATTCAACAAGTCCCTTTTCAGTAGTAGTACCTTTTGCCATTCTTGCTCCAGATTTAAATACTTTCTTAGCATCTTCTGCTGTTTCGAAGTAACTTAAGTATTTTCCACCTTCTTCTACTGATTCATAATTATTAGCATAGAAGAAGAAGTCTACTTTATGTCCTTTAGTTATTTCTTTATATGATGCAACCGGCATAACTAATCTTGCATTTACCTTATCTGGATTCATAAATATACTTCTATCCATTTCTTTAAATGCATATCCTTGATCTAAATCATCTAATCTTACAAATGCTCCTATTTCAGTACCGTAGCCTATTATATCTCCATTTTCAATCTTAAATGTTCCCATGTCATCAAATATTATTGTCATATCTGAAATATAATCTTCACTTAAACTTCTAAATGCTTCAAGACTTTCTGACTTACCAGCGCCGCTATCCCCCATTATAACAACATTAGCTTCATCTCCACTCTTTAATAATACATTTACCATCGATCCATGTATTGGAAGGAATCCTCTCTTAATCATAAGAAGATTATAAAGAGTAAGAGTCATTTTTTTCATGTATCCAAAATAATCTATCTTTTCTGAATGATTAATATATCCAAGCATTATATCATTCTTTTCATCTTCATAAAATACTGTCTTTAATTCTTCACCATCATCCTTAGCACCAAAAACAAATATCATTTCTGGCTTTCTTCCTCTTGTTTCTTCACTTCTTGCCATTTCAAATAAATTACATAATGTTATTCCATGTTCCATAAAATCTCTATGGAAATATATAAATATGATCATTTCACCTATTTTAGCTGGATAACAGAACCAATGATCTTTATTTATATCAGCATATTTTAAAGGATTGTAATCTATTGCTGTAAACATTCCGTCTCTTGTATTTCTCTTTGGATATGTTATGAATGGTGTTTCAAGTAAAATATGATCTATAAATGGTATATCTTCTAATAATTCATATCCTTCTGGTGTAGCCCATTCTAATTCTTGAATCATAATACCTGCATTTCCACCTGCTGGTATCTGTCTATATACTTTAGGCTGATATCCAACTACATGCATTTCTATTTTTCTATATAAATTTAATATTAATGCTGAAAAATTAGCATTAGCTTCAGTAAAGCTTACAGCTGCAAGACCTTCCTGAACTTTATATCTATGAACAATTGTATATCTCTCAAGTTTTCTCCAGAATAAATATATATCTTCTACTACTTCTATGAATTTATCTTTATCTTCTAATAATTTTTTATATGCATCATTTATTTCAATTACTTCTTCAGCTGTCATTATTGTAAGATATCTTATAATCTGAGTTAAATCTCTTCTTATATCTATAAGACTATCTGTATTTAATACCTTGTTTAAGTATCTATATGATATAGAATTTTTCTTTTTAGCTCTCCTTAGATAAACTTCTAAAATTCGTCTAAATCCATTGCTTTCTAAAACAGACTCAAAGCTATTACAATATTTAGCCGTAAAGTTTATCATTACTTTATCATTACTCATCGAAAATTCTTTTTTCATATCCTGCCCTCCAAATGAAATTTTTTAAAGTTCTATATTGCATTTTTTATTATTTTTTCGCACATTAATTACATTGTACCATACTTTTTGCAATATTTAAACTACGGTTTTTGCATTTATTACAATTTTGATAAATTATTTTTAATCTTTTGTCTATATAAAAAAATAATTTTAATGTCTTATTATTTTTAATACATCTATTAATTTTATTGCAATAAATCCACAATTTCTGAACATTAAATAAATTATTTTACTATTCATTCGCTCTTATATTCATGTATATAAATTATTTTTCTTGAAATAATTATAAATATCTTATAATTTCAATTAGAAAGTATATCGATAAAATAAAGCATTATGTAGAAGCACCTATATGAGTTATGAAATTAATAATTTGAAATTTTTCATTTTTATCCTTTAAATTTAAAGCATATATTTATTTTTATTCTTAAAGAAGGTTTGTATATGATTTTTAAAATTAAAAAAAGGTCAAAAAAATATCTTGTTTTTCTGTTTATGTTCATTTGTATTTTTAAATTGTCTTCATATTATATAAATATGATATCAAAAGAAAAAATCAATCCAAATTATATGTATATTCACTATATAAATGTTGATCAAGGTGATGCTATTTTAGTTCAAGTAAATAATAAGAATCTTTTAATAGATAGCGGTCCTAAAACCCATAAAAAGCAATTGATGAAATATCTTCTATCTTTAGGTATTTCTAATTTAGACTATGTTATTGCAACTCATCCCCATGACGATCATATAGGAAATATGAATACTATAATCGATACCTTTAACATAAATTATTTCTTTGCACCTAAAGTTTATACTTCAACAAAATCTTTTGAAAATATGATTGAATCTTTAAAAAATAAAAATATGAAAATTATACCTATAAAACGTGGCTGCGATACTATATCTTTAGGGTCCAGAACACATGTTAATATTTTCTCCCCAATTAACGATATTTATGATAACGAAAATAATTATTCTCCTGTAATTAAAATATCTTATGGTAGTACTTCTTTTTTATTTACTGGAGATGCGGAAGAAGAAATTGAAAGTGCACTTATATCTTTAAATGATGATATAAGTGCAGATGTATTAAAAATTGCACACCACGGTTCTGCTACATCTACTTCTGATTCTTTTCTGTATAAAGTAAATCCAAAATATGCTGTAATAAGCGTTGGAAAAGATAATGTATATGGTCATCCAGATAAAAATGTATTATCGAAATTATGTAAACATAATATAAAAACATTAAGAACTGATATTAATAACAGCATAACTATAATATCTGATGGATATTCTTTAAAATTCTGCTAAATATAATTTGACAATTTGTAAAAATTATAAATCTTAAAATAATATTTATTACATTATAATGTAGAAATATTGACATCAAATATTCATTGAGCTATCATAGAAGTATTGTTAATGAACAAGAGAGCATGATTAATAAATATAAATAGACTTAGATTTTTACACTACCTTATATTACTGCACAGTTTATATATATATTAATAGCACATGCTCATGTTATGAATAATTATTTACTTTAATAAAATATATTTATAGGAGTGAACGAAATGGCAAATAAAATCAGAACAAGATTTGCACCTAGTCCAACTGGATATATGCATGTTGGTAACTTAAGAACTGCTCTTTATGCTTATCTTATTGCTAAGCATGAAGGTGGAGACTTTATTTTAAGAATTGAGGATACTGACCAGGAAAGATTAGTAGAAGGTGCTGTTGATATTATATATAACACACTAAAGGTAACTGGATTACAACATGATGAAGGTCCAGATATAGGTGGTCCTGTTGGTCCTTATATTCAAAGTGAAAGAAAAGATATTTACCTTGAATATGCTAAAAAATTAGTTGAAAAAGGAGAAGCATACTACTGTTTCTGTTCTAAAGAAAGATTAGATATGCTTAAAGAAAATGCTGAAGCATTAAAGAGACCTTTTAAATATGATAAACACTGTGCTCATCTTTCTAAAGAAGAAATCGAAGAAAACTTAGCTAAAGGTATTCCATATGTTATAAGACAAAACAATCCTACAACTGGAACAACAACATTTACTGATGTTATATACGGAAAAATTTCAGTAGATAATTCAGAACTTGAAGATATGATATTAATAAAATCTGATGGTCTTCCAACTTATAACTTTGCTAACGTTGTTGATGACCACTTAATGGGTATAACACACGTAGTAAGAGGAAATGAATACTTATCATCATCTCCAAAATACAACAGATTATATGAAGCTTTTGGATGGGATGTTCCTGTTTATGTTCATTGTCCACCAATAATGAAAGACCAACATCATAAATTATCTAAGAGAAATGGTGATGCATCATTTGGAGACCTTTTAGAAAAAGGATATTTAAAAGAAGCTGTTCTTAACTACATAGCTTTACTTGGATGGAATGATGGATCAAATGAAGAAATATTCTCTCTTGATGAATTAATTGAAAAGTTTGATTATAGAGATATAAGTAAATCACCAGCTATATTTGATAATGCTAAATTAAAATGGATGAATGGTGAATATATAAGAAAATTATCTTTAGATGAATTCCATGAATTAGCTATGGAACAATATAAAAAAGTATTACACAAAGATTTTGATTTCAAATTTATATCTGAATTATTACATACAAGATGTGAATTATTAAATGATATTCCAGAACAAATAGATTTCTTAGAAGAGCTTCCAGAATATACAACAGATCTTTATGTTCATAAAAAAATGAAGAGTACTGTTGAAACTTCATTAGAAAACTTAGAAAAAGCTTTACCAGTTTTAGAATCTATTGATGAAGAACATTGGACAATGGATAATATCCATGATAAAATATTTGAATTAATTAAATCTTTAGAAATAAAAAATGGTCAAATGCTATGGCCTATAAGAACTGCTCTTTCAGGTAAGTCATTCACTCCAGGTGGGGCTTTTGAAATTGCCGTATTAATTGGAAGAGAAGAATCACTAAAGAGAATGCACAAAGGTATTGAACTTTTAAAAGCATAAATTAAAGCACGG
>JBJEJM010000258.1:0-2335 GCA_051878075.1 Clostridium sp.
ACATGTCTTACAATAAAAAAAGAAACTCAAAGTCTTAAATGGACTGCAGTATCATTTCTTGTTCCAACTGTCACTGGTATGTTCATCTGTTTTATTTTCACTAGTATAGTAAAAATTATTGGTTTAGCATAATACTTATTTTAAATAGGGCTGTTACCATTATTGAATTATCTGCTTTTCAAAATACCTTACCTAAATTCATATTTCTATGGAACAGTCCCTATATAAATTCCTATCATATTTATATAATTTTATAACTCCACAATTACTGGAAGTATCATAGGCTTTTTCTTCATATTTTTATACACAAAAGCATCTACTTCTCTTCTTATAGATTTTTTTATTTCATCCCATTGAGTAATATTATTTTCTAGGCAGTTATAGACTGATTCTCTTACAATATCCTTTATATCTTTCATTAATTCTTCAGAATCACGCATATATACAAATCCACGTGAAATAATATCAGGACCTCCAACTATGGTTTTTTCCTCAGAATCTATACATACTACTACTATTATCATTCCATGTTCTGCAAGATTCTTTCTATCTCTTAAAACTACATTACCAACATCACCAACTCCTATTCCATCTATTAATACCCTTCCTGATGGAACTTTACCAGATATCTTTCCACCTTTTCTAGTCAATTCAAAAACTTCACCAACTTCAGGCATGAATATATTTTGCTTTTCAATTCCCATACTCTCTGCTATTCTTCCATGCATCATAAGATGTCTGAATTCTCCATGTACAGGTATAAAGAATTTTGGTTTTAATAATGCCATAATCAGTCTCAATTCCTGTTCACAAGCATGCCCTGAAACATGGATTTCCTCAATAGATTTATATATTACTTCTGCACCTTTTTCTGCTAAGTCATTTATAACATTTGAAACTGCTTTTTCATTACCTGGTATTGGAGAAGCAGATATTATTACCATATCTCCTTTTTGTATTTGAACATATCTATGAGTCGATGTTGCTATTCTAGTCAAAGCAGCCATACACTCTCCCTGACTTCCTGTAGTTACAATAGTAATTCTATCATCAGGACAATTATTTATATCTTCAATACTTATTATCATATCATGTGGTATATGAAGATATCCAAGCCTTCTTGCTACTTCTGTTATCTTTTCCATACTTCTTCCACTAAATGCTATCTTTCTATTATATTTAAAAGCACAGTCACTTATCTGCTGTAATCTGTGAATATTTGAGGCAAAAGTAGATACTATAATTCTTCCTGATGCTTTTCTGAATAGATTATCCATTGTTTCAAGAACAGTCTTTTCAGACATTGTATATCCACTATGAAGCGCATTGGTGCTGTCAGACATAAGAAGAAGTACTCCCTGCTTCCCAAGCTGTGCAAGCCTTTGTAAATCAATAATCTTATTATCGATAGGAGTAAAATCAATCTTAAAATCTCCTGTATGAACAATAATTCCTATTGGTGTATGCAATGCAATAGAACAGCTGTCTGCAATACTATGATTATTTCTTATAAATTCAGCTTTAATATATTCAAAATTAATAATTTCCCCAGGATTAACTTCACATAAAGTACAGTCACTAAGTATTCCATGTTCTTCAAGTTTTGTTTCTATAAGCCCTATAGTTAATTTTGTAGCATATACAGGTACATTTATCTGTCTTAATACATACGGAATTGCTCCAATGTGGTCTTCATGTCCATGTGTTATAAGTATTCCCTTCACTTTTTCTTCATTCTTAATTAAATATGTTATATCTGGTATTACCATATCAATTCCATATAGATCTTCATCAGGAAATGCCATGCCGCAATCAATTATAATTATTTCATTTTTATATTCGAATGCAGTCATATTCTTACCAATTTCGCCCAACCCGCCTAGTGGAATTATTTTTATTTTTTTCTCTAATGGAGATAATTTTTTACCTTTTACATGTTTTCTTTTTGGCATATACTCAACATTTGATTTAATATTTGACTTATTATCATTAACATTTTTTTCATTATCTAAATTATTCAATTTATCACCTCTAAACATTATTCCTTATTTAATTATTTTAGTCAGATTATAATCTTATATTCATTTAATAATAATAAATTCAAAATAAATACGTTTTTAAGTTATCCACAATTTCTATAAATAATGCTTATGAAGTGTAAAATAATAGGATGTATCAAAAAATATATATTTTTTATAGATTTAATTCCAATAATCCAAAATTATATTAAATTAACATCACTTTCCTTACCGGAAAATTTATATGTTATAATTTAGATTATAAAAATATTAAATATAAAAATAAAAATGGAGTGATCAGCTTTGATATTTTCCAC
>JBJEJM010000259.1:0-2321 GCA_051878075.1 Clostridium sp.
AAATTGTGGATGAATTTTATAAAAGAGAGCCAGGATGGGCAGATGTATTAAAAAGTAGTTAAACGATAATAGATAAAACATGAATTAGGAATTAAATATTACTACAACTTGGAATAAAATTTCATGCATGCAGGTAACTTACATATTTTTAAGTGAAGGAATGTTTTAAATGCTGTTATTGTAGGATATAATATTGAGTAATAATATTATATCCTAAATATAAGGAAGGTGCACAGTTGAAAAAGACAATTCAAGTTGGAACATCAGATTTTAAAGAGATTATAGAAGAAAATCATTATTTCGTAGATAAATCACTTCTTATAAAAGAGTTTATAGAAAATGGTGCTAAGGTTATTCTAACACCACGCCCAAGACGATTTGGAAAAACACTAAATATGAGTATGTTAAAATACTTTTTTGATATAGAAACAGCAGAAATAACAAAGAATTTATTCAAAGGCCTGCAGATTGAAAATGAAAAAGAAATAATGAAAATGCAGGGAGAGTATCCTGTTATTTTTATTACATTTAAAAATCAGAAACATAGAAATTTCGAAGAATTTAAAGACGGAATAAAAATGCTTATGTCAAATTTGTATAAAGAATATGAGTATTTATTAGATAGTGATAAATTATCAGAGTTTGATAAAAGTGATTTTAAAGAGATAATTTCAAGAAAAGCTTCTATTGGAATTGCAGCAGAAGGTATAAGCAGCTTAATGGCATATTTATATAAACATTATGGAAAAAAAGTTATGCTTTTTATAGATGAATATGATGTTCCTATTCAAGAATCTTATATAAATGGGTACTATGATGAAGTGATATCATTAATACAGGTAATGTTTACAGCAGCACTTAAAGATAATATTTATTTGGAAAAAGCATTAGTAACAGGAATACTTAGAGTTGCGAAAGAGAGTATTTTTTCGGGTTTAAACAATATGCAGGTTCATACAATGTTTAGCTATAAATTTAATGATAAATTTGGTTTTACTGTAGATGAAGTTAAGGAACTTTTAAAATACTATGATTTAGAAGAAAAATCTCCAGAAGTCAGACAATGGTATAATGGATATATTTTTGGTGGAAAAGTAATATATAATCCATGGTCAGTTTTAAATTATATTATTGATAATGAAAATGGTTTTATGCCATATTGGATAAACACCAGTAGTAATGATTTGATAAAAAAGCTGCTTGTTAAGGCAAATGAAAAGACAAAGAAGAGTCTTGAAAGACTTATAAGTGGAGAATCTATAGAAAAGGTCATTAATGATCATATAGTTATGAAAGAAGTAGAATATGATGATGAAAACATATGGAGTTTCTTGACATTAAGTGGATATTTAAAACCTGTAAAAACAGAACTTATAGAGGGTGAACTACATTGTATACTTAAAATACCTAATAATGAAGTTCTGATTTTTTATAAGAATATGATTAAAAAGTGGTTTAGTGAAAGTCTTACACTTGGAGTATATAGTGATATGCTTAAAGCATTAACAACTGGTGATGTTGAAGTGTTTGATGAGATATTTACAGATTTTGTACTTGATAATATGAGTTATTTTGATGTATCTGGAACTGAGCCAGAAAAAGTATATCATGCCTTTGTTCTTGGAATGCTTGTTTCGCTTGGAGATAAATACGAAATTAATTCAAATAAAGAAAGTGGATATGGACGTTATGATGTTATGATAATTCCAAAAGATTCTTCAAAACTTGGTATCATAATTGAATTTAAAAAGATAAAAGATAAAAATACCAAAACAATAGAAAAAGGAACAGAAGAAGCTTTAAATCAAATTGAAGAAAATCAATATGAGCGAGAATTAAAAAAGAGAAATATAGAGAACATATTAAAACTTGCTATTGTGTTTAAAGGAAAGAATATTAAGATTACGCAGGGATAAAATTAAAATGATGATTTTAAGATTATGCAAAAGCCAACAAAATTAATGTTGGCTTTTTGCAATAATAAATTTTAAACTTAACCTTGACTCTCCAGTTACTGGATGTTGTATTCTTTCATATAGAAACTTTGAAAGAGGTGTTTTATATGGAAGGATTTATTGAAATGAATAAAAATCCATTGGAGAGTGGCAGAATTGACAAGCTTGTTTTAAAGTTTGCAATTCCATGCGTTATTGCAATGGTAGTAAGTGCATTATATAACATAGTAGATCAGATTTTTATAGGTCAGGGTGTAGGATATATAGGTAATGCTGCTACAACCGTTGGATTTCCATTAATTGTTATGGCGCAAGGTTTTGCATTATTATTTGGAGATGGTGCAGCAGCATTTTACAGTATAAAAT
>JBJEJM010000260.1:0-10445 GCA_051878075.1 Clostridium sp.
AGTATACAGATTGGTGGCTAAGCCAGGAAGATCCATATGTATTAGCAAAAAATCCTGAACTTGTAGATAAAAAGTTTAATGAACTGGTTGCAGCGAGAGAAATAGCTGCAGTCTGAAGAGTAGGAGAGTGAAATAATGAGCGAAATAAGTCATATAAAGAGAACAAATTCAATAGAACAAGTACGATATGGATGTGCAATAGGAGCTCTTGCAACAGTGTCAGCAATACCAGGAGCAATGCCCATAACGCATTGCGGACCAGGATGTACAGCAAAACAGTCAGGAGTACTTATGGGAAATGGAGCCCAGGGTGGAGGATACAGTGCAGGTCCTGTTATACCAAGCGTAAATTCAACTGAAAAAGAAGTAGTGTTTGGTGGAGAAAAAAAATTAAGAGAACTCATTAAAAGTTCGCTAGTTGTAATTAAGGCAGATTTATTCGTAGTATTAAACGGATGCATAGGAGAGCTTGTTGGTGATGACGTAGAGTCAGTTGTGAGAGAATTCCAGGATCTTGGATTTCCAATTGTTCATGCTGATACAGGTGGATTTAAGGGAAATAATCTTATAGGACATGAAATTGTAACTAAAGCCATCATTGATCAATATGTGGGAGATTATCATGGTGAAAAACAGCAGGGGCTTATTAACGTGTGGTCTGAAGTACCCTATCAGGATACATTCTGGCGTGGAGATCTGGAAGAAATAAAAAGAATTCTAGAAGGCTCTGGATTTAAGGTAAATATTTTATTTGGACCAGAAAGTGAAGGTGTTAGTGAATGGAAGAGAATTCCTCAAGCACAATTTAACCTTGTAATATCTCCATGGGTTGGTCTTAAGACAGCTAAATATTTAGAAAAGAAATACAATCAGCCTTATCTTCATATTCCTATAATACCGATAGGTGCAAAGGAAACATCAAATTTCTTAAGAAAGGTAGCAGATTTTGCTGGCAGCAACAAAGATGAGGTAGAAAATTTTATAAAGAAAGAAGAAAAGAGATATTACTATTATTTAGATTCTTTTTCAGAATTTTATGCTGAATATGGATGGAGTGTAACCTCACTTTATGCAGTAATCAGTGATAGTGCTTATGGACTTGCAATAAATAGATTTTTAGCAGATCAGATGGGATTAGTTCCAGTAATACAGGTTATAACAGATAATCCGCCTGAAAAATATAGAAATCTTATAAATGAACAGTTTGAAAATATATCAGATGATATTTCAAGCAAAGTTGAATATGCTGAAGATGGCTATACAATAGATAAAATTGTAAGGCAGCAGGATTTTGGCTCAAGAGCACCAATAATATTTGGAACAGCGTGGGACAGAGATTTAGCAAAAGAATTGAATGGATATATAATGGAAATCAGTCTTCCAGTATCAAATGAAATTGTTATAGACAGATCTTATGTGGGATACAGAGGAGCATTAACCTTATTAGAGAGATTATATACAATAGTGACTGCTACAGATTCAAAAATAATAACATCATAATTAGTATTAACATGAAACAATACATGAGGTGATATTATGCTAAAAGGATCAGAAGTAGTAAAACATGAACTTTTAAGGTATTCAGGAGTATTAATAATATTATTTTTGTGGGACATGCTTCCAAAGTTTAATTTGGTAAATGAATACTACCTGCCATCATTATCTCATGTAATTTCAACAATAATAGATTTATTTTATAATAAGTATTTATTTATGAATATTATGGTGAGCGTATGGCGGGTGATGATGGGATTGATGATTTCAGGAATATTAGGATCCTCAATAGGAATTATGCTGGGATTTTATTTTAAAAATATTTGTGAAAAGGCTATTCCACTATTTCGTATCTTTTCCCAGATTAATCCCTATGCACTGTATCCATTGTTTATTGTTATTTTTGGAATTGGTGAAAATGGCAAAATAGGAATAGTACTTTGGACATCAATCTGGCCCATATTGTTTCACAGCATAACAGGTGCAAAATCAGCAGACATTGTATTGATAAAAACAGCACAATCAATGGGAATTTCTAAGATTGGCTTATTCATAAAAGTACTATTGCCTATGGTACTTCCATCTATATTTCAAGGTTTACGAGTTGGGATTGAAATAAGTTTTATAATACTTATTGCAGCTGAAATGTCAGGAACCACTGTAGGATTAGGATATATGGTTCATACTTCTGGCTTAAACTATGTAATAGATGAGCTTTATGCAGCAGGTTTATGTATTTTAATAATCAGCGTTATTTTTAATAAATCCATTTTGTGGCTTAAACAAAAAATAGATTACTGGAGTATTGATGTATCATATGAAAATAATAAGGATACAAGCAAAATCAAGCCATTAACTAAAAAGAATGTAATTTTAATTCTATTTATTATAATACTTATTTTTGTAGTTGGAATTATTGAAATACAAAATTCAAAACAGTTTTTAATTAACAATACCAGCTTCGAAGGGTAGGGAACAGGTGGTGTTTAAATGATTAAATATTTTAGAAGTTTTTTTGGAAAATACATATTTGTATTTGCGTTTATATTAATTTGGGAATTATGTTCCAGACTAAAAATATTAAACCCAGTATTTGTACCGCCTTTTTCCAGAGTGTTGTTAGAAGTAATCAAGATGGTACAGTCAGGAGAATTGATTAAAAACTTAGGTGTAAGTATATTGAGAGCAGTTACTGGACTTTTAATAGCAGTATTTATAGGCATATCAACCGGATTTATATTAGGAATATGGTTAAAAAAATTAAAAACAGCTTTAGATATGCTCTTAGAGATATTTTCTCAAATAAACCCTTTCTTAGTTTATCATGTAATAGCAATAATCCTTGGAATTGGTGAGATAACAAGGATTACTATAGTAGTTTGGACATGCATATGGCCTATATTATTCAGTACCATGCTTGGAATATCAAAAGTAAATAAAGAAATATTGAAAATGGGAAGATCATTTGCTTTAAATAAAATAAATTTATTTGTAAAAATAATAATGCCGGCATGTGCACCATATATTTTTGCTGGAATCAGACTCAGTGGAGGATATTCTCTGCTTATACTTATTGCAGCTGAGATAATGGGAGCAAGAAAGGGAATAGGAACAATGATAGTAGCTTATGAGCATAATTTTCAGCTTATAAAAATGTATTCTGTTGTTTCAGTTATCTGTTTTATTGCACTTATTATTGATTTTATTTTAGAAAAAATAGAAAAGAATTTTATAAAAACAGAAGAAAATGCATTAAATAGTGAATTATAAAAATACAAATAAAAAATCTATAGTTAAACAGAATGGAGGAGGGCAGCAATTATGATGAAAAATATAAATAAATCAGTAGCAGCAATTATTTCAGTAATAATGGTTTTTGCATTTACTTTATCTGGATGTGCTCTTACTGAGGAGAGTAATAAAAAAAGTGAAATAAATTCTTCTGGTGAAAACCTTCATGTTATTAGAATGCCAAGACCCACAGGGTTTATGACAAATATAGTAGCTGATGCAAAAGGATTTTTTGAGGAAGAAGGAGTCAAGCTTGAATTCGTAGGGGATACTGGGAAGGTATCTGGATTTCAATTAATTGAGCAGAATCTTGTTGACTGCATATATTCACATCCTGATACAATAACAACTGCAAGACTGCAGGGGGTAAAGGTAAAAGGGGTAGCACCAGATGTAGTTGATAATGAAAAGATACCTCATGTTCAGTATATTGTAAATGAGAATAGTTCAATAAAGTCTCTAGATGATGTAGGAAATGCACAGTTTGCAATAAATTCAGAAGTAGCATGTTATAGCGGATTTATAAAATACTATTTAAAGACACATGGAATAGAAGATAATGTAAACTGGGTTATTTTAAGTTCTCCAGGACAGGGCGAACAGTCTGTAGTTCAAAATCAAGTTGAAGTTGTGGCTGGACATCCGCCTTATGCAGGAAAAATATTAAATGAAGGAGGAGTAAGAAGAATAGGAACATCATGGGATATTTTTCACTCTCCTGGTACAGGACTCTATATGTCATGTTTTTCTGAAGAATTTATAAAAAATAATCCAGAAGCTGTTCAAGGATACTGCAATGCAATGTATAAAACAAGATTATGGGTTAATACTCACCTTGATGAAGCAAAGGAAATAGTATCAAAATTCTTGAATTTAGATACAGCAGATATTAGTTCATTTTATTATGATGAAAATAAAAATATAGATCCTGATTATGTGAATCAGTGGTTTGAATTATGTGAATCAATAGATTTATGGAAGCATGGAGATATTGACCCTGATGAAATTTATACTAATGACTTTGTTCCAAAAGATCAGCCTGAACTTGAACAAGAATTAAAAGAGTTTAAAGAAAATAATGTTTAAAGGAAGTGACACTATATGAAAAAAATATTTAAGAAAATAGGATTATCAATTTTTAATTATTCATCAGTAATATTGTTTTTAATTATATGGGAGACATTTCCTAGATTGAAAATAATAAATGAATCATTTTTCCCGCCTTTTTCTAAGGTGATAAAACAATTATATGTTTTGTTTATAAATGGAGATTTAGCTACAAATATAATAATAAGTGTTGAAAGATCTTTAATAGGATTCTTTTTAGGAATTGCATTTGCCATACCTTTAGGACTGGCAATTGGATGGTTCAAAAAGTTTGAAAGATTTATAAATCCATTGATTGAAACATTCAGAAACCTCTCAGTCTTATCAATACTTCCTGTATTTGTTCTGATTTTTGGCATTGGAGAAGTTTCAAGAATAGCTGTAATATTCTGGGGAGTTCTTTGGTCAGTTCTGCTAAATACAATAGCTGGAGTAAAGTCTGTTGATTCACTGCTTATTAAGGGTGCACAATCTATGGGAGTCTCAAAAATAAAACTTTTTACTCAGGTGATACTGCCAGGCTCTCTTCCATCTATTTTTACAGGAATTAAATTAAGTGCAACAACATCTATTCTTGTATTAATAGCAGCAGAAATGATAGGTGCTAATAAAGGATTAGGATATGCTATAAACTTCTATCAGGCTAATTTTAAGGTTCCTGAAATGTATGGAATTGTATTGATCTTAGCATTGCTCGGTGTATTAATAAATATAGTATGTAACATTATTGAGAAAAAAGCATTTAGCTGGAAGGAAAGCATGCCGTCAGCTTAATAGGATTTTTTAGTATTGCCAATATGTTATTTTCAAAAGGACAGGTTATCACAAGGGAATTTTCAAATACTTTAGACTTAAAGAAGCTTTAAAAGGGGGTGTTTTAATAAAAAGTGAATTTTTCAAGCATAGCAGATGGAAGTGCTTCATATCTTATAATCTTCATATATGGTTTTCTTACAAGCTTTCATTGTATAGGAATGTGTGGTGGATTTGTACTTGCAGGAAGCACTTCTAAGGAAAAAAATATAAAAACAACTCTTTTTTATAACTTTGGAAGAATAATTTCTTATACAATAGCAGGATTCATCGTTGGAAGTATTGGATCACTTTTTGTTATAACAGGTATATTTAAAGGAATACTTCCTTTTATAGGCGGATTATTCATGATATTTATGGCACTTAACTTTTTAGGTATACTAAAGAAATTTAAAATTCAACTTCCAAAATTAAATAAAGTAGTCAATATTTTTTTGAAAGATAAAAATAAAAATATGTTTTTTATGGGATTGATAAGTGCCTTATTACCTTGTGGGCCAATGCAGGGAATGCAGTTCTATTCACTATCATCTGCAAGTCCTTTAAAAGGAGCAGCAGCCATGTTTACTTTTGCTATTGGTACAGTACCAGTATTATTTTTATTTGGAGTTTTCAGCAATTTATTAAATATGAAGTTTAGAAAAGCAGCATTAAATTTAAGTGCATATTTATTAATAGTAATGGGAATATGTATGGTTAATAGAAGTCTGGTTTTATTTGGAGTAGATAGAGATGTTCTTAAAATATGGACTGACAAAGATAAGATGATTACTGCAACAGTTAATGAAAATGAGCAGATTCTTATTACAGAATTCAATGATGAAAGATTTGATACAGTAGCATTTAAAAAGGGAATTCCAGCAAAATGGATAATCAATGTTGATAAAAAGTATGTGGGTGAGTGCAAAGCATCAATAGATATTCCAGAATACAACATTAAGATGGAATTTAAAGAAGGCAGAAATGTAATAAGCTTTACTCCAGATGAAGGAAAAGAAATCATATATTCAAGCATATGTGGCATGTTGAGCAATAAAATAATAATTTATGAATAAAAAATTATACAGATAATAATGTTTTGTAAAATAAACATCACATATTAGGGGGAATAGACATGAAAAGATTATTACTAGTGGTATTATTAGGCGTCAGCATTTTAAGTCTGACAGGATGTGAAAATAAGGAAGTTTCAAATGAAGTATCAGATAATGCTTCAAAGGATAGTTCAAAGGAAGTTTCGTATGAAGGATATTTAATCGATAAACATTGTGCAGAAATGAAAAAAGGCGAAGAAGAGACATTAAAATGCATAAAAATGGACAAGTGTGAAAGCAGCGGATATGGTATAGCTGTAGACATAGGGAATGAAGAAGAAAAATTTATTAAATTTGATAAAGAAGGTCATGAAAAAGCAAAAGAATTTATTAATACAATCCCTGAAGATAAAGAAAAGATAGGAAAAATATCAGTTAAGGGACATTATGAAGGTCAAGAATTTATTTTAGAGGAAATAAATTCATAAAGAATTATATGAAAATATGCTGACTAGAAAACTAGAGGCCTTAGAATAGAAACAAAAGAAGTTTTATTCTAAAGCTTCTGATCATCTTAGGATGATCAATATGTAAAGAATAAAAAGATAGCATTTATTTATAACATTGAAATAAAATAATAAAATTTTAATATTTGAAAAGAGGTTTTTAAAATGAGTAAAAAAGAAAAAAGAAAATATGAATTTGAAACATTACAGGTTCACGCAGGTCAGGAAGAAGTAGACTCAACAGGATCTAGAGCAGTTCCTATTTATCAGACATCATCATTTATTTTCGACGATACATTAGATGCAGAAAGCAAATTTAATTTATCAAAAGTTGGTTATACTTATACAAGAATGAATAATCCAACACAAAATGCATTTGAAGAAAGAGTTTCTGCACTAGAAGGCGGAGTTGGAGCTTTAGCTTTAGCATCAGGTGCAGCAGCAATATCAGTGGCTATTGAAACTATTGTAACTGCCGGTAAACATGTAATAGCAGCAAATACATTATATGGAGGCACTTATAATTATTTTGAACATGCACTTCCTAAAATAGGCGTTGAGGCAACAATAGTAAATCCAGATAATCCTGAAAATTTTGAAGAAGCAATAAAAGAAAATACAAGAGCAATATTTATAGAGACATTAGGAAATCCTAATTCTAACATTATAGATGTTGATAAAGTGGCTGAAATAGCACATAAGCATGGAATACCATTAATAGTAGATAATACATTTGCAACACCATATCTTTTCAGACCCATAGAACATGGAGCAGATATTGTTGTACATTCAGCAACAAAATTCATAGGAGGACATGGTACCTCTATAGGTGGAATAATTGTAGATGGAGGTAAATTTGACTGGGAGGCTAGTGGAAAATTTGAAGAATTGACAACACCAAATCCAAGTTATCATGGAGTAGTATTTACTGAGACTTTTAAGGAAGCAGCTTATATAATTTACGCAAGAACTACACAGCTTAGAGACAGGGGAGCAGCAATAAGTCCATTAAATTCTTTCTTATTCCTACAAGGATTAGAGACTTTGTCTTTGAGAGTTGAAAGACACGTTGAAAATACAAAGAAAGTAATAGAATATTTAAAAAGTAATCCAAAAGTAGAAAAAATAAATCATCCATCATTAGAAGATAGTCCTTATAATGAATTATATAGACGATATTTTCCAAATGGTGCTGGTTCAGTTTTCACATTTGAAATTAAGGGTGGAGAAAAAGAAGCAAAAGAATTTATTGATAAGCTTCAGGTTTTTTCACAATTAGCAAATGTAGCTGATGCAAAATCATTAGTAATTCATCCATGGAGTACAACTCATTCACAATTAAGTAAGGATGAATTAATATCTTCAGGAATTAAGCCAAATACTATCCGCTTATCTATTGGCATAGAAAATGCAAATGATATAATTTATGACTTGAAAAAGGCTTTTGAAGATTAAATTTAAGCAAAAAATAATGAAATAGAAATGATTAGATGACTCTAAAATTAGGTATAGCTTAATTTTAGAGTTTTTTGATGTTTTTTAGTCATAAAAGCATAAAAAAATTAGCAAACTTACAGGTAATATATAAAAATATGTAATCATATACAAAAAATGTTATAATAAATTGTAATATAATTTAAGGAGATGGGAAATATGAAAAATATTAAAGCTTTAGTTGCAGTAGCACTAGCATTTTCAGCAGGTATCCAAAGCATTAATTTGATTCCAACAGAAGCTGCAAGTAAATCTGATGTTACAATTGAAGAAAAGTCCAATGAGGAATCTGGAGTAGGAAAGATATATCTTTCTTCTATGGCATCACCTTACAGCTGGGAATATGCTGTAAAGGATGAAGAAATAGTTGAAATAGGTGATATGAAATTAGTTGATTCAGACTATCCTACTTTACCAGGAAGCAGTCAGGAATATGTATGGGATGTTAAAGGACTGAAAGAAGGAAAGACAGAAGTAGTATTCAATTATTTAGATGCATATAGAGATAGAGTAGATGTACAAAAAACAAAAATCTATGAAGTCCAAGTAGATTCACATTTAAATGTTACTGTAACAGAAAAGTCAGAAGATAATTCTAAATCAGACAATATATATCTTGGAAGAAATTCAGAAGGATATGAATGGAACTGCTCAATAGCTGATACTAATATTGCAGAAGCAGGAGATTATTTATCATTTAAATTAAAGAAGGGTCCATATACTACAGAGCCAGAATTTTTAAGCATTTCAGAAGTTGATTCATGGAAGATTAAAGGATTAAAAGAAGGAGAAACAGAAGCAGTATTTACATACTTAAGAACCAATGATAAAAAGATAGTTGATAAGGCAACTTATTCAATAAAGGTAGATTCAGATTTGAATGTCACAGTAACCTTAAAAGAACGAGAAAGTAATACTAAAAAAGTAAGAATGCAGGTTAAAGGTAATCCCGAAATAAAATATAGAATGAATTATGAAGCTGATGACTACTCTATAGTAGATTTACATGCTGATGAATCAGCTGAAAAGCCACAAGATGCAGATTATGATATATGGGAGATTAGACCAAAGAAAGAAGGAGAAACAAAAGTACAATTCTGTTATAAAAATGAATATGGTGAGATACTTGAAAAACTTGAAAGTTATCTAATAAAAGTAGATTCAGATTATAATGTTACAGTAACAAAACTTCCTCAAAAAGATGAGCCAGCATTAGGAATTATAGAGCTTGAGGGAAATGAATCAACAGGATACGAATGGAATTATGATATTAAAGATGTAAATATTGCAGATATAGTGAACAAGACAAGAGTGCCACATTCAGATATACCAGGAGATTCTCAAATGAACTATTGGAAAGTTAAAGGATTACAAGAGGGAGAAACAGAAATAACATTTAAATACTTTAGACCATGGGAACCAGAATCAGTGATTGAAACAAAGATTTATACAATAAAGGTAGATTCAAATTTAAATGTAACCGTATCAGAAAAATGTGATCAAGAGAAACCAACACCAGATCCTATAATAACAGATGCTAAAGAAGGTAAAATAGAATTGGATGCAAATCCAACAACAGGATATGACTGGAGCTATGATGCTGAGGATAATAACATTGCAGAAATTTCAGATGTTAAGTATATTTCTGATAATCTACAAGCAGATGGTGCAGGTGGAAAATATACATGGAAGGTTAAAGGTATAAAAGAAGGAGAAACAAAAGTTACATTTAAATATCAGAGACAAGGAGATACAGAACCAGTTAAAATATTCAGCTATATAATAAATGTAGATTCAGATTTAAATGTTACAGTTATTGATGGAGATAGAATAATTAATCCAAGAATGGATAGTATAATGCTTACAGGAAATCTTTCAACAGGATATGACTGGCAGTATGATATTGAAGATAAAGAAACTGCAGATATAGTTGATAAGAAAGTAGATTCAGATGATCCAGCAGATCCTATGAGTGGAAATACTTTTACATGGAAAGTCAGAGGATTTAAGGAAGGACAGACAGAGATAAAATTTAAGTATTTAAGACCATGGGAAACAAAAGTAGCAGAAACAAAAACTTATGTAGTAACTGTTGATTCAGATTTAAATGCTACAGTAACAGAAAAATAAGAATTTTAGGACTAGCTTAAAATGTGATTTTCAAGGATATGTGTTTATCAGATTAATTTGATAAATATATATCCTT
>JBJEJM010000261.1:0-2311 GCA_051878075.1 Clostridium sp.
GTTGATTCTTTTCTTACTTGAATTCCTCTATATAAATGATTTTTACTTACAATATTATTTAACTTTACTTTAGAACTATATATATCAAGTCCAACCTTACTTCTTTCATCTTTTTCTAAAGATGAATCATTACCAATAAGCTCTATATTATTTAGTTCTATATTATCAGCTGAATATATTGAAAAACCTGGAGATTTATAATTTTTTATCGATAGATCATTTATTACAACATTATTTGTTGATTTTACAATTAAGCAAAACCCTCCATTTAAATCTATTTCAGTTCCATTACCTTTTATAGTAATATTTTTTTGATTTATCTCTAAATTACTATCTAAAACTATATTTTTATTAAGAGTAATTATTGAATTAGGTACTTTTATTGCATCTCTTAATTCATTTAAAGTATTTACTGTTATATTTGTCTTTACCTTATATATAGTGCTTTTAGTACCTTGATTATTAAATTTTTCTTCCCAATTCGTGTATATGTTGTTATTATCATTTATCTTGTTATCATTTCCATCTTTTAACACTTGACTTTCAAGGTCAGAAACATCATTGTTATGAGTATTTATACCTTCTATTGTGATTTCAGATTCATTTCTTAATCTTATACCACTATATCTATGATTTTTACTTTCAATATTTTTTAAAGTAGCAGTTGAATTAGATAAGTCTATACCAACCTTACTCCAATCATCAACTGGCTTATTTCTATCATTCCCAATCAATTTGATATCTGATATAGAAGTATTTTGGGAATTATGCAATAAAATCCCAGTAGTGATGTAATTTTTTATAGATATGTTGTTTATTGATACATTAGTACCTTTTATAATAAATTTATTACCCACATTTGTATTACTCTCATTTATATCTATCTCATACCCATTACCATTAATTTCTACGTTATTGCCTTTAAATTCTATTTTATCATCCAATTTAATATGAGAATTAATCTCTATTATTATATCTGAATCATTCTCATATTGTTTTAAATCATTATAACTATTAACAATAACTGTTCTATTCGCAGCTATATTTTTAGAAATAATTTGTTCTCCAACAATATTATCTGAATAATTCTCAATAGGTTCAGCATATGCTATATTGCATGATGTCATAGTAAGCAATAATGTACCTGAAATTAATTTCTTCACCTACATTCCTCCCTGTTTTACATTGATTTTTTTATAAATTAGATTTTCTTTAATAGTTTTTAACTGCATATGAACTTATTATAAACGCCCCCTTCTATCCATATTTTGTAATTATTATTACAATTTTTTTAATATTTTTTGATAGTCAGATTTGATTTTATCATATTTTTTACTGAAAACAAATTTTTCTTTATATTCACCCCTATATTTATACAAAAAACGACATTCATATAAAAAATAAAGATACCTTTTACAGTATCCCTAAAAACTATTTATTAATTTTCCTCATTACTAATCTATATGATTTATGCAGTTTTACTTTTTAACAAAATAGAACCACACTTTTTCATTATTATAATAATTATATATTTCTCTAAAAAGACTTACTCACAAACTATAGTGAGCAAGTCCCTTATTATTATCTTTTAAATATACATCTTAAAATATTTACTATATCTGTTATTGTTTCAATATTAGACTTTACACTATCTTTAGTTTCTATGAAATCTGCAGCAACATCAGTTACTACTTCTGTCACATCTTTAATATTCTCACTTGCTTCATTAAAGTTAGATATTACATTTGGCAACTTTGATAGCGAATTATTTATAACACTTTTATTATCAAGCAACAAATCATTAGTATTTTTTATAAGTTTATTAAAATTGATTAGCGTTACTATCATGTATATTAAAGATATACAACCTAATCCTATCAATACAAAATATATTATATTTAAATTTATATACATTGCTAATCCTCTATCTTTATGCTTTCTGATTCATCATTTTTTTCTGCATATATTGATGTTTCTTCACATATATTTGATACAACATTTTCTGATTCATCATCATATATATTTTCACTTTTTCTTCTATTTAAATATTCTCTTATCTTAACTTTAGATTCTTGTACTCTTTCTTTAGCTTCTCCTAAATTTCCTCTTAATTTTATCTTTATTTCATCTGATTTTTCTTTTACATCGTCCATTGTTTCTTTTCCTGATTTAGGTGCTATTAATACTCCTGCAATCGTTCCAACTACAGCTCCTGTAATTATTGAGGCTGTTGCTATAGCTGCTTTTTTATTTCTTTCAGCTCTTATTTTTGCTCTTTTTCTCTCTTCTATCTTTTGTAATAAACTCATTT
>JBJEJM010000262.1:0-10275 GCA_051878075.1 Clostridium sp.
AGTATATATCTCCATCATATACATTTATCACCCTATTTTATTATAATTTGTTTATATGATATTTCTAGATTATCATGTTAAAATTTACAGTTTTTTTAATAATAGTAAGAGGGTTTATTTTGAAATATAATCAAAATAAACCCTCTTAAGATTTATATACAAATGTGTTTTATAAACATCAATGCTATATTAGTACATTGAAATTGCTATGCCATTATGTGCTAATGTAAATCCATCAACAACAGTTCCTGCTGCCATAGAACCATCTTTATTTAAATAATATGCATTTCCGTCATTATCTATAATCCAGCCTGTTTCCATTGCACCATCATTATTTAGTAAGTACCACTTACCATCTAATAATATCCATCCTGTAGCCATTGCACCATCATCTTTTAAATAATACCAGTTATTTTTATATCTTACCCATCCTGTAACTTTATTACCATCATTATAGTAATACCAGACTCCATTTTCCAGACTCCATTTTCCATCTGCCACAGTATCAGCAAAAACTTCTTTTTCTTTTACTTCACCTATGTTAAATATATTACCATTTTCAGTTACTGTATATTTTAATACATCTTTATAAAAATCTAATGATGCATAAACACGTCCACCTAAGTTAAACATTTGTTCATTATGTTCAACACCATTTAATATGTACTTATTGCTTGAAAAATCTATAACAAGCATCATATTATCTTTTCTTAAATAATATTCTGTTGTAAAATCTCCTTCAAGTCTGTCACCCATTTTAGCTGTAACAGTTTCAAGCGGAAGATATACTTTTCCATCATGAACTTGAACTCCAAAATCAGGATATCTTTCTGAATTTATAAATATTTCCGGATTGACCATCATTGCATCATCAATTAAAAAATCTCCTGATAAATCTACATTTACTGAATCACTAGCTTGTCCTATATAAATGCTGTTTCCTTCAAACTTCATGTTATATCCTAATACTTCTTTAAAGAAGTTTACTGGTGCATATGCTTCATTATCTATAATTTCAAATTCAATATTGCTTTTTATGCCATTTACAGCATATGTATTATCTTTAACATTAATATTTATTAATTTATCAGCTTTTCTAAGCAAATATGAATATTCATATGACCCTTCAAGAATATCTCCCATTTGTGATGCAACTTTTTCAAGTGGAAGATATGCTCCATTGCTTGTAACCTTTATAGAATCAGCATTCATTTCCTGCATATTCACAAAAACTTCCGGCTTAATCATAAAACCTAAATCTAAGTCTTCACCTATAGATTTTGTAAGTCCCGTCCCATAAGCTTCTGCATGAGCAGGTATTGTTGGAGCCATAATTAATCCTAATGCTACAGCAAATGGAATACCTCTAAGTAAATTTTTTCTTATCATTGATAGATTCCTCCCTTATATCATTCGTTATTTTTGTCTAGGCTTGTACATATATTTAATTTAAAATCATCTATAGTCTGCTAAAAATTCAGTCTATATTTATAATACAAATTACATATCAATAATGTTGCAGAAATTATAAATTTTTTTCAAAATTAAAATAATTTATTTACAGTCTTAATTTTTAACCCTTGTTCGATTATTTTATTAACATTATATTTAATATTTACATAATAATAAAAAGTCCAGTAATTTATCTTTAAATAAAATACCAGACTTTTAATTCTATATTATTAAATTAATATTATTTACATAAATCAATTATTGCCTGAGTGAAAATCTTTCCACTTAACATTAATTCATCTATAACAGCAAATTCATCATTTCCATGCATGTTATTATCAGTTCCTGGCAATGAGCATCCAAATGCTACTCCATTTTTTAAGTGATGTACATAAGTACCTCCACCTATAGCTAAACATTCACCCTTTTGTCCGCTATATTCTTCATAACATTTTAACAATGTACGTACGAAATCCGAATCAGCACTTACATGATGAGCAGGATCTAATTTTCCATTTCCTAATACAATTCCCTCTTTAGCCATATTTGCTTTCATCACTTCAGTTAAATTTTCATCATTTGCACAAATTGGTGCTCTTGAATCAAATGTTCCTTTCAAGCTTGTTGTATTATATTCAAATATAGTGAATGCCATACTTAAGCTTCCACTTAATTCATCACTCATATCTACTTTGCAGCCTGCACCATTGAAATCATTGTGTGGAAATAATTTATTTACGCTGCATAATCTATCAAAAGCTTCGCTCTTAGCACAAGGTAATGAACTTAATAATTCCACTATAGCTGTAATAGCATTGTATCCATTTTCAGGTGTAGAAGCATGTGCTCCTTTTCCTTTTGCATTTATTGTTATTAAAGAACCATCCTGACATACTTCAAATCTTACATTAGTTCTTTCTTCAGCTTCTTTACATGATTTTAATACTACATCCAATGTAAATCCTTCAACTACTGCTGAAGCCTTATCAGGAACAACATTAGCCTTAACTCCTCCATTCACACTTAATACTCTTGGAAGAGCTGTGTCTTCAGCATATTCACTAGTGAATTCTTCTGAAAAACGGCCTTTTTCTATGTTTATTAAAGGGAATTCGGCATCAGGTGAAAATGTCATAGGAGCTTCTTTTTCAACTGCATAATAATGCTCAATATCAGAGCTTCCGCATTCTTCATCTGTACCTAATATAAGTCTTACATTTTTGCTTAGAGGAATATTTAAATCTTTAACTGCTTTCAATGCATATAAGGCAACTATTGCAGGTCCTTTGTCATCAGCAGTTCCCCTTCCGTATATCTTTCCATCTTTTATTACTGGATCATATGGCTGAGTTACAGTCCATTCATCTCCAGCTGGAACAACATCTAAGTGTGCTAATATATCAAGCCCTTTTTCATTGTCATTGAAATCAACTGTTCCTACATAATTATCGTAGTTCTTAGTTTTAAATCCCATGCTGTCTGCTAATTTTAAAGCAGCTTCTAAAGCTTTTGCAGGTCCTTCACCATAAGGCATATTTTCCTTAGCTTCACCCTTGTCACTCTTTATTCTTATTTGATCACAAATATCATTAAGTATTTGTTCTCTATTCTTTTCAAAATATTCTTCTATCTGTTTTTTATACATCATTTCTACCTGCCTTCCCAAAATAAGAATATTATACTTTCTTTTTAATTATAACTCAAAAAAGACATTTTTTTAATATTTTTTAAAATTATTAAATGAAATGTTCTCTCCTTATTCTTATACACATGTATTCTTAAAATTATTATACTTTATTAGTGAAAACTTTTATAGTTTTATATAAATAAAAAAACTGCATTCATCCCTTATAAATATTAATTAAAGATGAATGCAATTATTTTTTTAATTATCCTGCATTTTCCTGACCTGATGTTTCTTGTATTACTTGCCTATTACATGTCTTCCTATAAATATTATATTTTCTAACCACTATACTTATAGTATACAAAACAAGTCCTACTGGTATCCAGATTAATGAATACTCAACACTTTCTTTAAAATATGGAAGTATTACATCCCATCCAACACCTTTTAAATTTAATAATTTTAACGGAGTAGCTACCTGGGCAAGTGGTGAAATAAATTTAATCCAAAACTCAACACTCTCCGGCATCATATAAAATGGATATGCTACACCAGATGTAAGCATAAATGGCGTTGAACAAACTGTATAAGCAAAAACAAAGTTATTCATTTTTTTCAATACAGCTGAAAATACCAATCCAAATCCAATTAAATTAAAGAAAAATGCAATCATTAATACTATATATATCCAAATCTCACCTCTCATAGGCAGTGAGAAATATTTCTTTATAAGACATAATCCAACAAATCCTCCCACTGTTGCAATTACAGCGAATAATACTATTCTTGTAATTATATCTAAAATATTAAATATAAATTTCCTTGAACATACTTTTGTTTCTGCAAATACTTTCTTTTTCTTCAAGAACATAGGTATAAAGAATTGAACTAAAAAATTCATTTGAAGTATAAGCACTACTAAAGTATATGCCATATTTCTAATATAACTTGACTGCGGGTCATACAATATACGCTGTACATACGAAAAAGTTCCCATGGCAGTCTGGGCTACAGATGGATACATTCCATTTCCTTCAAGCATTTTAAGCTCTGTCCCTGCACTGAGTGTTCCCAAAACTGATGCTGCTCCGCTTAGTGCATTTCCTCCAATCAGCATGTTAGTTCCATCGACTAACAATTCTGCTTTAGGAGATTTTTTGGCACTAACATCTGAACTAAAATTATCAGGTATTATTATTCCTGCATGTACTTTTCTTTCTTTCATTGCCTGCTGCAATTCTGATTCAGAATCAAAAAAATTATTTACATCTAATGATGGACAATTTGATAATTGTTCGACAACAGTTCTTGATAATGCTGTATTATCTAAATCTACTATTCCAAATGGAATATTTTCTACATATACATTACTCCACACATATGATAAAAGAAAAAGCGTGAATATAGGTGACACAACTGCTCCTATTAAATTGCTGGATTCTTCCTTTAGGATTTTTAAAAATTTCTTTATACCTAATTTAAGATAGTTCACTGCAACATCACCTCTTTATCTTCAGATTTTTCATCATTTCTGCCTGTCAAATTTATTTCAGATATATCTTCCATATTATTTGAATCAGAATGATTTCTTCCCTTTACTTTTTTATTTTTCTTCTTTTCTTTTTTAGGAAGTTTACTTTGTATAAACTTTAATGTAGCAAGTCCAAACATTAACAGTGCAAACTTAGCAAGCCATGCTACATGACTTGAAATATCGCTATATGTGTATCCTAATAGAGATATATCTCTTAATGGAATTATAAAATGAGTATTTGGCATAAATGGAGCAATCTTTGAAAAAATTTCAGGCATTGCTAATACTGGAAAAGTATATCCTGAAAATAGCATAGTCATTGATACAATACCACATGAAGAAGCTGCTAATAGTTTATCTCCATTTTTGCTATAATTCGTCATTATCCCAAAAAAAGCCCATCCAATACAGCAAAATGTAGTAAGAAGTATTCCTCCTAGTACACTTCCCCTATATGGAATATTAAAGTATTTAATCTGAATATACATACACATATATGCTGATACAACACCCAATAATGCTACTATAAGTCCCTTTCCTATAAGTTTTATATAACTTTTCTTTTCACCAATACATGTAGCTGTTATTGCAATTGCTATCTGAAGACAATTTAATACAAGACCTTCAACCATAAATAATGACATATTTTTGGCTGGATTACCTATAAATCTATAAGTATATCCAAATGGTGAAATTAAATTTTGAGCATTTTGTGGCTGCATTCCAAGTTTTCCTTCTGCTAGTTTCATTAGATATCCAGCTTTTATAGTACCGAGAATCTCAGATACAGCTCCTTTTGCTGAACTTGCAGGTGATGTAAAAGCACCATCAACAAATGATAATATCTTTGCTTCCTTGCCATTTAAAATATCTTCCGAAAAATTTTCAGGAATAACTATTCCTGCCATAGCGGTCCCATTATCAATATTCTTTTTAATGTCATCATCATTATCACTATGCATAACTACATCAAAAACATCATTATCTTCAATCATCTGAATAAGACTTTGAACACTTTCTGAATCATCATGATTAACTATTATTGTCGTAACTTTATTTACTGGATTATTACAAAATTCAAGACCTAGGAGAAGGCTTATAGCTGGTGATAGAAATAATAATAACAATATTGGTATTATCATTTCTTTATGTTTTAAAATACGTCTAAATGTAGAATTATATAAAAACTTTATAGACCTTCCAATACTATTTTTTTCTAAAGATTCTCCTATATTTTTCTTAAAACTTTTTATATTGAATATCAATGAGTTATTAAAATCAACTATTTTATCGATAATATGTATTATATTTAACTTCATCCATAATCACACTACTTTCCAAAATCAACAAATGTTGTCATGTTAGCACGAAGATCTATTCCCATTTCCTTAAGTTTTTCTATATCATCAAATTCAACTTTTATTCCATAAGATAAAATATCAAAATCTCCATTATCATTTGTTGCTTTCTTTGTAGCAAAATCAGCATTTTTATTGATATTAGTTACCTTTCCCTTAATCTCTTGATCTTCATAAGCTGGAATTTTTATTGTAACTTCCTGTCCTAATTCTACTTTATCAAGATCAGTTTCTTTTATATTACAAGTCATTGATGGATTATATGTATCTGTAACTACAACTGCCGGCATTCCTGATGATACTAAATCTCCATTTTTTACATTTACTGTTGTTACAATTCCATCTACTGGTGATACTAAACAACATTTTTCTAAAGTTGTATTTATCTGATCAACTGCTGCCTGTGCCTGTTCAACAGCTGCCTGTGCCGCCTCTATACCTGCTTGTGCCTGATCTACAGCTGCCTGTGCCTGTGCAATATCTTCAGCTTTTGCTCCTTTTACTGCTGCATTATATTTTTCATTATTAATATCTAAATTTGATTTTGCATTATCTAAGCTTGTTTGAGCATTTTGAAGAGCAGATTCTTTTCCCTCTAATTCTGCCTTAGTTGCTGCTCCAGCATCATATAGTGCTTTTGTTCTGTCATAAGTTGATTTCGTAGCATCATAAGCTGCCTGTGCATTTTGTATATTTGCTTTAGCAATATCAATAGCAGATTTTAATTGATTTAACTCTTCCTGTGTTGCTCCATTTTTAGCTTTCTGCAGTGCAGCTTCTGCCTGAGCTTTTCCCGCCTGAGCCTGTCCTACTCCTGCTTTTGCCTGCTCTACGCCTGCTTCTGCTTGTGCCTTTTGAGCTAGTAAAGAATCGCTGTCAAGAGAAACTAATGGCTGTCCCTTAGTTACAACATCACCTTCACTTACAAGAACTTCTAAAATCTGACCGCCAGTCAATGAATTGACATTACTTTCATCCATTTTTATACTTGATTGAACAACTAAATTCTGATGCTTTCCTGCCACTATCTGATCTCCTGTCATATGTGCAAAAGGTAAATTACAGCCTACAAAGCTATTTATTGATAGTAATGATAGAATAATTGCAGATATTTTTTTTAATTTCATTGTAAATCCTCCTTATGTTTATATACAGATTAAATTTATAATAATTTCTTTTTAAACTATCATTTTACGGGTATAAAATCATAGTTTTAAAATTAGTTAGTATCCTATGTATTTATTCTGTAATTTATTCTGCTATTTTTAAATTAATCCTAAATATTACGCATATTTGCATAAATTCATAGGTTTAAATTAGTTAGTATACTATTTAATTAATTTATTTTATAATTATAGATATTTTTTACTTTAATGTCAATTACATATTGTGTATTTTTAGAATTTACCATATGAATTTTGTTCTTGTATCTTTGTTGATCATTAGGGTATAATATTTTAAAAGTAAATATAAATGATTTAAAATTTGATTATGCATAAATGTAAAAATTCAGGAGGTGATTTTATGGAATCTGATTTTAAATTTTCTATATTGTTTGCTGCTATCCGCAATGTATTTAAAAAAATAGGTAATAAAAACTTGAAAGAATTGAATCTTACATCTTCTCAGATGAATGTATTATTATACATATTTAATAACCTTGATTCAGAAATTAATCAAAAGGATATTGAAAAAAATCTTTATTTAAAAAACTCTACAGTAACTGATATACTTAACAGATTAGAAAGCAAAGGATTTGTATCTAGAACTGCTAGTGAAAAAGATGGACGATATAAAAAAATAATCTTGGCAGATAAAGGTGAAGATGTTCGTGAAATTATTATACACAAGGCATTAATATTTGAAAAATATTTCACAAAAGGCATGAGTAAGGGCGAAGCTGAAATGCTCTTTGAACTTCTAGAAAAAGTATTAAAAAATATCTCTGAAGAATGCTGAACTATAAATTTAATCATCCTCATTAAAGATATAAATAGTTTTCTTTTAATACCTTACATAATATATGCATAATTATACATTCTTAATCATAAAAAAAGCACAGGAATACTTATTATATTATTCTCCCTGTACTTATTAATATTAATTCAATTATGATTATTTTATTTATTATTTTTTTCTATAAGCTTATCTATAACACCTACTAATTCTTCAATTTCAGGTTTGCTAAGCTGAGCATCTACACCAACTGATTCACCTTTATGTCTTAATTCATCAGTTATTAATGATGAAAATATAACAACTGGAAGTTCCCTAAGAACATCATCTTCTTTTATTTTCCTTGTCAATGTTAATCCATCCATTTGAGGCATTTCTATATCAGTGATAAGCATATCTACATCATCTCTGAATTCCCTGCCTCTTCTTTCTTTAAGGCCATTAATATAGTCTAATGCCTGCTTACCATCATTAAATACTGTCAAGCTCTTAAATCCTGCTTTAGTAAGAGTTTCTTTTAGAAGTTTTCTTATTAATGCAGAGTCATCAGCTAAAACTAATTTCACGTTTGATCTGTCTTTATATTCAACTTTAACAAGTCTATCTTCACTTATTCCTGAATTTGGAGCTATATCAGTTACTATCTTTTCAAAATCAAGCATAATAATAACTTTTCCATTTAAAAGAATATTACCAACTGATAATGAATTTTCTGATAAATCATCCGGCTTTTTTATATCATCCCATTTTATACGATGTACAGCAACTATATCATCAATATTAAATGCAACCTTAACCTTATTGAACTGACAAATTATAACCTTTCCTCCAAGGTTTCCTGAATTTCTTTTTGAAAGTATGTATTTTAAATCTATCAATGTAATAATCTCATCTCTGCAAAGTATAAGTCCTGCAATACTTGGATTTGGATCTGGCAGTTTAGTCAATGATTCTGTAGGCATTTCAATAATTTCTTTTACTTTTACAACATTTATTGCATAATGACAATTGTTTGCCACAAATTCAATTACTTCTAATTCACCTGTTCCTGATTCTAATAATATATTATTATTCATAACCTCTTCCCCTTACCTTTATAAATCTTTCTTCTTTAAGTTTTTTTATATATTTACTAAATATATCGTATAAGATTTATAAAACTACACTACTTTTTATAATTAATTTATACTAAATTATCGTTTTTCACTAATTTTAATAATGTAGGCTCAAATTTAAACTCGTTCACTAAATTATTTACTTCAGTTAATGCTTTTTCTCTTTTTTCTTTTGATACATTACCTTTTGAAGCCCTTATCAATATGTTTTTAGGAGAATGGGCAATATCTATGAATTCAAGAAGCTGTGTCTTATACCCGCATGCTTCAAGTATATTTGCACGAATAGCATCTGTCATAATAGCTGCAACTCTTTCTTGAACTATTCCGTATCTTGTTAATATAGATAATGAATCACTCTTCATCTGCCCATTTAATTCATGCTGACAGCATGGTACAGAGAAAATCATTCCTGCATTCCATTTTACTGCATTGTATAATGCATAATCTGTTGCTGTATCACATGCATGAAGTGTTATGACCATATCAACTTTGTTATTGTATTTAAATCCATTTATATCACCAAGTTCAAAGTGAAGATTTTCATAGTTGTATGATTTAGCAATTTCATTACATTTTTTTATTACATCTTCTTTTAAATCAAGACCTATCATCTTAACATTGATATTTTTTATCTTTACAAAATAATAATATAAAACAAAAGTAAGGTATGATTTACCACATCCAAAGTCTAAAATAGTAAGTTCCTTATAATCTTTTTTCTTAATTTCATCATCAATTATTTCTACAAATCTATTTATCTGCTTGTATTTATCATATTTTGAGTTTACTACTTTTCCTTCTTTAGTAAATACACCAAGATCAATTAAAGGCTCTATGATCATACCTTCTTTTAATATGTAATTCTTTTCTTTATTATGGCTCTTTGCTGAAATATTCTTATTGTTGCTTTTCTTTTTACCAAGATGAACTTTCCCTTTCTTAGAAATACGTAAATCATATGTTGTATTATCAGACCAGGCTGAAACCTGCTTATAGCTTCCTTCTATACACTCATATAATTTTTCTTCTAATAAATTTAATTCAATGTTTTCATGAAAAACCTGTTTATCAGTATATTTTTCTATTTGATAATATTCCTGCTTCTTGTTTTCCTTTAATAAAAACACTATTTTATTGTATTTATTTTCCTTATTTATTTTATTACTTATTACTGCTTTAACTACCTTTTCTTTAGCAATCTCTGCAACTGCACTTTTTAATTCTTCCATT